>DLVK01000205.1:8316-9607 GCA_003444235.1 Rhodospirillaceae bacterium | reverse complement strand
ATAAAGGGCGCGGAATTCCGGTCGACATTCACGACGAAGAAGGTATTTCGGCCGCGGAGGTCATCATGACCCAGCTCCATGCGGGAGGAAAATTCGACCAAAATTCTTACAAAGTGTCCGGCGGCCTCCATGGTGTCGGCGTTTCGGTCGTCAATGCGCTGTCATCCGAGCTTAAACTCACCATCAAACGTGATGGAAAAGTTCACGAAATGACCTTCGAGCATGGGGATGCGGTCGCCCCGCTCAAAGTAGTCGGCGATGCCGAATCGGAAACCGGCACGCTGGTAACGTTCATGCCCTCGGCGGAAACGTTTAGTAGGACCGAGTTCGATTTTCAGATTCTCGAGCATCGATTGCGTGAACTCGCGTTTCTAAATACCGGCGTCCATATCGTACTGACCGATGCGCGGAAACCGGAGCCTGAAGTTATCGATATGTCCTATGAGGGCGGGATTGCCGCATTCGTTGAATATCTGGACCGGGCCAAGACCGCGCTGATCGATTCGCCGATTGACATCCAAAGCGAGAAAGACGGCATTACAGTCAATTTGGCGATGGAGTGGAACGACAGCTATCACGAATCGACACTTTGCTTCACCAACAACATTCCCCAACGAGACGGCGGCACCCATCTCGCAGGCTTTCGCGGTGCCTTGACCCGCCAGGTCAACGCCTACGCCAACACGTCCGGAATAGCCAAACGGGAAAAAACCGCAATTACCGGCGACGATGCGCGCGAAGGCCTGACATGCGTTTTGTCGGTGAAGGTGCCCGATCCGAAATTCTCCAGCCAGACCAAAGATAAACTGGTCTCCTCGGAGGTGCGTCCGGTGGTCGAATCGATCGTGAATGACAAGCTCGGCCAATGGTTTGAGGAACACCCAGCCGAGGCAAAAAAGATCGTCCAAAAAGTCTTCGAGGCAGCCGCAGCACGCGAGGCAGCTCGTAAGGCACGCGAATTGACCCGCCGCAAGGGCGCGCTTGATATCGCTAATTTGCCGGGTAAGCTCGCAGACTGCCAATCGCGCGACCCGGAAGAATGCGAACTTTTCATCGTCGAGGGTGATTCCGCCGGCGGCTCTGCCAAGCAGGGCCGCAACCGCTCCAATCAGGCGATTCTTCCCTTGCGTGGGAAGATTCTGAACGTGGAGCGTGCGCGTTTCGACAAGATGCTCTCGTCATCGGAAATCGGTACGCTCATTGCGGCGCTTGGTACCGGTATCGGGCGCGAGGATTTCAATGCAGAAAAATGTCGCTATCACAAAATCATCATCATGACGGACGCCGACGT
>DLVK01000205.1:8005-8216 GCA_003444235.1 Rhodospirillaceae bacterium | reverse complement strand
CCGCCGGCGGGTCTGCAAAACAGGCACGAGAACGGCGCTTTCAGGCAATCCTGCCGCTACGCGGTAAAATCCTTAATGTGGAACGCGCGCGTTTCGACAAAATGATCGGATCAGCCGAAATCGGCACTCTTATCGCTGCGCTTGGCACCGGGATCGGACGTGAAGATTTCGACCCCGATAAGGTGCGCTATCACAAGATCATCATCATGAC
>DLVK01000205.1:0-7698 GCA_003444235.1 Rhodospirillaceae bacterium | reverse complement strand
TCACAAGATCATCATCATGACGGATGCAGATGTGGATGGAAGCCATATCCGCACCCTATTGCTGACATTGTTCTATCGCCAAATGCCCGAACTTATCGAGCGCGGCTACCTATATATTGCCCAGCCCCCGCTCTATCGAATCAAACGCGGTAATTCCGAGGTCTATCTCAAGGACGACCGGGCGATGGAAGACTATCTGCTGCGCGACTGTATCGAAGAGGTGACGCTGGAACTCCATGACGGCAGTCAGGTTGGAGGCGAAGATTTTTGGGCGCTGATAGAAGAAGCGCGCCAAGCACGCAACCACATGGAGCCTATTCAGCGCAAAGTAGGCAACCATGCGGTGGTGGAACAATCTGCGGTCGCCGGTGCGCTTAGTCCGGCCATTCTGGACGATGAAAAGACCGCCGCCGATGCGGCAAATTATGTCGCGACCCGGCTCGATGCTTTGGCCGATCCGCTTGAAAAGGGCTGGACCGGCGAACCGAGTGCCGATGGCGGCCTTCTTTTTCAGCGTACTTTGCGTGGCATTACACAAAAATATGTCATTGACGGTGATCTCATTCGTAGCCGTGACGGACGTTCGTTAGACGCCATTGCAGGGGCCATGCAAAAAATTTACGGGCAATTTGCGACGCTCAAGACCAAATCCGAGGACTTGCGTATTGAAGGTCCCGCAACCTTGATCGAGAATTTGACCGAAATCGGCCGCAAAGGACTGAGTTTCCAAAGGTACAAAGGTCTTGGCGAAATGAACCCCGAACAACTTTGGGAAACCACCATGGACGTCAATGCCCGCGTCCTGCTTCAGGTTAAAATCAATCATGTGGATGACGCGTCCGAAGTATTTTCGACGCTGATGGGGGACCTGGTGGAGCCCCGTCGGGATTTCATCCAATCCAACGCCTTGAGTGTTGAAAATCTCGATATTTAACCAATTTTTAGGGAAGACAGGTTTGGATTGAGTTATCGTCGCGCGTGAGATATTGGTAGCGATCTGAATCAGTGACAAAATCGGTGTTTGGCCTTGAATCTGAAGAAACAAAATAGTTACGGCCTTGAGGATCTGCTCGAATGTGCTCACGGGCGCCTGTTCGGGCCCGGTAACGCGCAGCTACCGCTGCCGCCGATGCTGATGTTCGACCGCATTACCCATATTTCCGAAGAAGGCGGCAACTACGGAAAAGGTGAGATTGTCGCCGAACTCGATATCAAGCCCGATCTATGGTTCTTCAACTGCCATTTCGAGGGTGATCCGGTAATGCCGGGTTGCTTGGGACTCGATGCCATGTGGCAATTAGTGGGATTCTTCCTTGGCTGGAAAGACGGGCCGGGTAAAGGTCGTGCGCTTGGCGTCGGCGAAGTTAAGTTTTCCGGTCAAGTCCTCAAGACCGTCAAGAAGATCACCTATCACATCAATATGAAGCGAGTGATCATGCGCAAACTGGTGATGGGGATTGCCGATGGCGTGCTGAAAGCGGACGGCGAACCGATTTATGAAGTTAAGGATATGCGGGTCGGCTTGTTTACGCCGCAAGAATCAACCTAATTCCACGACCTGCGGGGAGTTTTCATGCGACGCGTTGCGGTCACCGGGCTGGGCATTGTCTCAAGCATCGGCAACAACAAAAACGAAGTGCTCGATTCGCTGAAAGAAGGCAAATCGGGAATCGAGTTTTGCGAGGAATATAAAGAGCGCGGGCTTAGAAGCCACGTTCATGGCTCGGTCAAAATCGATATCGATGAACATGTGGACCGCAAGATCCGTCGGTTTATGGGCGATGGCGCGGCCTACAATTACATCGCCATGGAAGAGGCGATTGCCGATGCCGGCCTTAGCGAAACGGATGTTTCCGACGAAAAGACCGGCATGATCATGGGCTCTGGTGGTCCGTCGACGAAAAATCTCCTGCTCGCTTGGGATACCGCCCGCGATCGTGGGCCTAAACGCATGGGGCCCTACATGGTGCCTCGAACCATGTCGAGTACCAATTCGGCAACGCTTGCGACTCCGTTTGCAATCAAAGGCGTCAACTATTCGATCAGTTCCGCTTGCGCTACGAGCGCGCATTGCATCGGCAACGCGGCGGAGCTCATACAATGGGGCAAACAGGACGTAATGTTCGCAGGCGGCGGTGAAGAGCTGGATTGGACCATGACATCCCTGTTCGATGCGATGCCCGCGCTATCGGCCGGATACAACGACACGCCGGAAAAGGCCAGCCGGCCCTACGACGTCAATCGCGACGGATTCGTCATTGCAGGCGGCGGCGGCGTCGTGGTGCTGGAAGAACTCGACCGGGCGAAAGCGCGTGGCGCAAATATTTACGCGGAAGTTGTCGGCTATGGCGCCACATCGGATGGTTTCGACATGGTGCAGCCTTCTGGCGAAGGCGCGGTGCGGTGTATGAAAATTGCCACCGACGGCCTCAATATGCCGGTCAATTATGTCAATGTTCATGGCACGTCGACACCCGTCGGCGACATCAAAGAGCTGGAGGCGCTTAAAGAGGTGTTCGGCGAGCACATGCCTACCATCAGCTCGACGAAATCGCTCACCGGTCATTCGCTGGGCGCCACCGGGGTGCATGAGGCAATTTATTCAGTTCTCATGATGCAGGATCGGTTTGTTTCCGCTTCAGCCAATATCGAAGATTTGGACCCGGGTGCCGAAGGCATGCCAATCGCTCGTGAGCGGATCGATGATGTGGATTTGGATTGCGTGGTATCGAACAGTTTCGGCTTTGGCGGCACCAATGCGAGCCTAGTTTTCAAGCGTCACGACGCGTAAATCAAAAAACGCCGCGCCGCCACTCAGAAAACAACGCGGAAGATCTTCAGGGATGACCAATGCCAAAATCATGTCGGGGCGCCGCGGCGTGATTATGGGCGTCGCGAACGACCATTCGATCGCCTGGGGTGTCGCCGATGCGTTGCATCAAGCCGGTGCCGAACTAGCTTTTACCTATCAATCAGAAGCGCTAGGCAAACGGGTCCACCCATTAGCGGAGTCCATCGGTTCCAAACTCGTTCTGCCCTGCGACGTGACTGACACTGATAGTTTGGACCAGGTTTTCTCAGCGGTAGAGAAGGAATGGGGCGAACTCGACTTCGTACTCCATGCAATTGCTTATTCCGACAAAGAGGAACTAAAGGGTAAATACGTCGAGACCAGTCGCGCAAATTTCCGCGCTACCATGGATATCTCTTGCTATTCCTTCACTGCCATCGCGCAAAGGGCCGCGCCTCTCATGAAAGAAGGGGGCGGGTTGGTCACGCTTACCTATTCCGGCTCAGAGCGCGTCATGCCGAACTACAATGTCATGGGCGTCGCCAAGGCGGCGCTGGAAGCGAGCGTCCGCTATCTCGCAGTCGATCTCGGAAGCCGTGGTATTCGAGTGAATGCGATTTCCGCCGGTCCCATGCGAACACTCGCCGGCTCTGCCATCTCCAGCGCGCGAACGGTCTATAAGTGGCAAGGCGAGCACGCGCCGCTTATGCGCAACATCAGCCTTGAAGATGTCGGCGGCGCGGCTCTCTACCTTTTTTCCGACCTGTCGAACGGTGTAACCGGCGAAATCCACTATGTGGACGCCGGCTACAACGTTATTGGCATGGTCAATCTTTCCGAAGACTGACCCCATCGAGGACGATTTCAGGCGTAAGGCCTATTCCGCAGCGCCACGGTCTTGGTCGCGACGGGGACGGCGCCGGGGCTCCCGTTCCTTGCGCTCAACCGGAATTTCTTCGCCGGTTTCCTGATCGACGGCGCGCATCGAGAGCTTGACCTTGCCTCGATCGTCAACCGCCAAAACCAGAACCTTTACCTCTTGGCCTTCCGAAACCACGTCGCCTACCGACGGTACTCTTTCGTTGGCCAGTTCCGAAATATGGACGAGCCCGTCCTTGGAACCGAGGAAATTAACGAACGCTCCAAAATCAACGATCTTGACCACCTTGCCATCATAGATCGTACCGACCTCCGGTTCGGCGACGATCGATTGGATCCAATCGATCGCTTTCTGGCCGGCATCGTTGTCGACCGACGCGACTTTGATCGTTCCGTCGTCTTCGATGTCGATCTTGGCGCCGGTGGTTTCACAAATCTCGCGAATGACTTTGCCGCCGGTGCCGATAACTTCGCGGATCTTATCGCGTGCGATCTGGAAGGTGGTGATACGGGGCGCATTTTGCGACACGTCGTCGCGCGCGGACGTGATCGCCGCCTTCATTTCGGCGAGGATATGCAGCCGGCCATCCTTAGCCTGGGCCAAGGCGATCTTCATGATTTCCTCGGTGATCGAGGTAATCTTGATATCCATCTGCAGGGCGGTGACACCTTCTTCGGTGCCGGCGACCTTGAAATCCATGTCGCCGAGGTGATCCTCGTCGCCGAGAATATCCGACAGCACCGCGTACTCGTCCTCTTCCTTGATCAGGCCCATGGCGATACCGGCACAGGGTCGCTTCAACGGCACCCCCGCATCCATCAGCGACATCGACGTACCGCAAACGGTTGCCATGGAAGAAGAGCCGTTGCTCTCGGTAATTTCCGAGACCACGCGGACCGTATAGGGAAAGTCCTCATGTTCCGGCATCAGCGGACGAATGGCGCGCCAGGCAAGCTTGCCATGACCGATTTCCCGTCGGCCCGGCGAGCCCATGCGGCCTGCTTCGCCGACCGAGTAGGGCGGGAAGTTGTAATGCAGCATGAAATGGCGGCGGAATTCGCCTTCGATCGCATCGATGATCTGTTCGTCCTGACCTGTGCCGAGCGTCGTTACGACGAAGGCCTGGGTTTCGCCGCGCGTAAACAACGACGAGCCGTGACTTCGCGCCAAAACGCCGACCTCGCTCTCAATCGGGCGAACCGATGCGGTATCGCGCCCATCGATCCGTTGACCGGTTTTCAGAATATTTCCGCGAACCACATCCTTTTCCAATTTCTTGAATAAGGACGAGGCCAATTCCACATCCTGCTCTTCTTCTTCGAGTTGGCCCAAGACGCCGTCTTTGACGTCGCCGATCGCATCCATACGCTGCTGTTTGGACGTGATGGCGTAAGCGTCGCGCAGGGGCTGTTCGGCCCGATCCTTCAGAATCTGCAGCAATTCGTCCTGACCTTCCGGTGCTTCCGGCAGATCCCACGGCTCTTTTGCGCAGTCTTCGGCCATCGCGATGATCATGTCGATTACCGGCTGGAACTGTTCATGACCGAACACGACAGAGCCCAGCATGACCTCTTCGGAAAGTTCCTTGGCTTGGCTTTCGACCATCAGCACACCTTCACGTGTGCCGGCTACAACGAGATCGAGGTCGATCTCATCCATTTCGCCAAGTTGCGGGTTCAGAATGTACTCGCCATCTTTGTACCCGACGCGCGCCGCACCGACGGGGCCAAAAAAGGGCACGCCGGAGATGGTCAAAGCTGCCGATGCGCCAATCAAGGAGACGATATCGGGATCGTTCTCCATGTCATGTGCCAACACGGTGCAAACCACTTGAGTTTCGTTACGAAACCCGTTCGGGAACAAAGGCCGGATCGGCCGATCGATCAAGCGCGAGGTCAGCGTTTCTTTTTCGCTGGGTCGCCCTTCGCGTTTAAAAAACCCGCCTGGAATTTTACCGGCGGCGAATGTCTTTTCCTGATAGTTGACGGTGAGCGGGAAGAAGTCCACGCCCGGGCGCGGCGACTTGGCCGCAACAGCGGTGCACAAAACCTGCGTCCCACCATAGGTCGCCATAACCGCACCATCCGCTTGGCGGGCGATCTTGCCCGCTTCCAAAACTAAAGGGCGTCCGCCCCAGTCAATTTCTTTTCTAGTAATATCAAACATTTATATGTGTCCTTCACATACCTACTGCCGAGACGGTCTTTCCCGCCCTCGGCCTGCAACGGCCTTAAAACAAAGACCGGACCCTTTCCGGTCTCAACCAATATTCGACGGCCAGGGCCCTTGCCCAATAGCCGCACCAGGCGCCGGCATCGCGCACGGCACCTGCGAGGAGGGTCGTTGCGAAATCCTCAGCGACGCAATTCGAGACGCTCGAGGAGCGACTCATAACGCTTGACGTCTTTGCGCTTTACATAGTCCAGAAGTCGCCGCCGTTGACCGACCATCATCAAAAGGCCGCGGCGGGAGTGATAATCCTTTTTGTGTGATTGCATATGCTCGGTCAGGTTCCGAATTCGTTCGGTCAAAACCGCGATTTGCACATCGGCCGAGCCTGTATCGCCCGGCTTAATAGCGAACTCACCAATGAGCTCTTGTTTACGCTCTGGCGTAATCGACATCGGATACTCCTTTTCTATTCTTATAAATTCAGCACCCTGAAAGGCCGTACCTCTCCTGCGTTGTACTCCGTTAGAGCAACGGGTTTTCCGCGGTCCATAGCCAGGACCGTATCCCCTTCGCCCAATTCGGCTACGCGTTCGAGGTCGCCTTTCCGAAGTAGCGCTACCGGCTGGCCGTGGCGCAACCTGCTAGCTTCGGTGTCGGTCAAGGCCAGAGCCGGGATGTCGTCCAGCGCGGTCTCAATCGGCAAAAGGCACTCTAAAACGGCGGCAATGTGCCCAAATCCATCCAATTCGTCCAGTGAAATCGCATCGCTTAGCGAAAATGGCCCGACCCGGGTGCGACGCAGTTTTATTAGATGTCCCACTGTTCCCAGCGCTACCGCCAAATCGCGGGCAAGAGCGCGCATATAAGCGCCGGGGCCCGAGACGACTCGAAACACCGCATGATCGCTATCTGGGATCTCGACCAGTGTCAATTCGAAGATTTCGACCGACCGCGGTGCCAAGGTGACCTCTTCACCCTTACGCGCAAGATCGTATGCGCGTCTGCCTCCGATCTTGATTGCAGAGAAGGCTGGCGGCACTTGTTCGATGGTACCAATAAAGCTGGAAAGTACGCCCTCTATTTCCGACTGGGTGGGCCGATTGCCCGACGATGCAACCACTTCGCCTTCCCGGTCGTCGGTCGAGCTAGCCGTTCCCCACTCCACAATGAATTCATATTCTTTGGTATTATCAACGACATAGGGAAGTGTCTTCGTCGCCTCACCAAGAGCAATCGGGAGTATTCCGGTCGCCATCGGATCGAGCGTGCCGCCATGACCAGCCTTGGCCGCGTTGGCGAGCCGTTTGACGATCGCCACCGTCTTGGTCGACGTAATGCCTTCGGGTTTGTCGATAACAAACCAACCGTGCACCGGATCGCCTTTGCGGTTGCGCCGCCCCATTTTGGTGTCTTACCTACGGCTTTTGCGGAGTCAGGTCGCGAGCGACCGCCGGATCGGCTAACAATTTGTCGATCTGAGTCGCGTTGTCGAACGAATCGTCGCTAAGGAAGGAAAGTTGGGGCAAATATTTAAGATGCAGCTTGCGCCCGACTTCGCCGCGCAAATACGATGCTGCCCGCCCCAGAGCCTCGACAACAATTTTTTCTTCACCACCTCCGAGCGGCAAGACAAATACCGTCGCGTTTCGCATATCGGGACTAACCCGCACTTCCGAGACAGTGATCGAGCGCCCGGCCAGATCCGGATCACGCAAATCGCCCCGGGCGAGAATTTCAGCCAGGATATGGCGTAGTTCTTCACCAACCCGCAGCTGACGCACCGAGCGTTGCTTTTTATTCGCCATCTTTACCTACTATTCGATCGGGTCTCGCGGTCCGGCTGCACGAGCGCGCC
>DLVK01000098.1:3024-11232 GCA_003444235.1 Rhodospirillaceae bacterium | reverse complement strand
TAGGCTGCCCGCCGATCGTCTCCTTCACGTCTGTGCAAAAACTCCCACACGGCCTCGACGAGCATCACGTCTCGGGCGGTCTCGCGGGATCACCGCTCAATATGGTCAAGGCCAAGACGGTCGACCTGATGGTCCCGGCGGAAGCGGAAGTGGTCGTCGAAGGCTACATCAATACCGAATGGCTCGAACCGGAAGCACCTTTCGGTGAAAGTCACGGCCACGTCAATTTGCAGGAGTATAACGGCTACTTGGACGTCACCGCGATCACGCGTCGGAAGGATGCGGTCATCACCTCATGGGTGAGTCAGGTGACGCCAAGTGAATCCGCCACCATCAAACGCCCGGCCTATGAAGCGAAACTGCTCGGCCATCTCCGCGATGCGGTCGGAATTCAAGGGTTGGTGGGCGTATCGACCCATGAGCCACTCACCTCGCTGCACAAACTGATCCTCATCACCATGGATCGTCACGCAGCGAGCACCGAAGTGTGGCGCGCGCTCTACGCGACCGCAGCGCACCGCATGGCGGAAGGCAAATGGGTCGTTGCCATCAACGAGGATATCGACCCGGACGATGCGAATGCGATCTTCTGGGCAATGTCCTACCGCTGTAAGCCGCATCGGGACACGCACATGCTGCCGCATAAGCATGAAGGCCATGGCCCGCGCAGCATGATCGATTCCGAGGATTCTGCGGTTTTGGTCGACGCCACGCTGAAAGAGGACTTGCCGCCGGTGGCGCTGCCGAAACGTGAGTATATGGAAAAGGCGGCAGAAATCTGGAACGAACTGGGCCTTCCTGAAATCAGACCCGAACGGCCCTGGTACGGATACGATCTCGGCGAGTGGAATGAAGAGCTCGATATTATGGCGCGCCGCGCCGTACGCAGCGACTATTGGAAAACCGGCGAGATTATCGCCGAATATCGTCGCAACGATGTGGAGATGAACACTGAAGTTCGGACCCTCGATATCGGCAACCCCGGTGTCGGCGATGAAGAACCGAACGAAGAAGTAACCTGGGACGGCATTCCGGAATCCAATAAGTAGGACGTCTCACCTTGCCGAAGCGCGGATATAGGGACTTGCAAGAGCATCTGGCCGAGCTCGAAAAAGCCGGACTGCTGCGCACGGTCGATCGCGCGATAAATAAAGATACGGAAATGCACCCGCTTGTGCGCTGGCAGTTCCGAGGCGGCATCCCCGAAGAAGACCGCAAGGCGTGGATGTTCACCACCATCACCGATACCCCCGGCCACACCTACGATCTACCCGTTGTCGTCGGCGCCCTCGCGACCACACCCGAAATCTACCGCATCGGCATGAACGTTGAGATGGATCGCATTGGACCCCATTGGGAACATGCGATTTCCAATCCGATCAAGCCGATCGAAGTCAGCGATGCACCCTGCCATGAGGTAGTGATCACAGGTGCGGATCTCATCGGAGAGGGCAAAGGCCTTGATGCGCTCCCGATACCGATTTCGACGCCGGGATACGACGCTGCGCCCTATTTCACCGCGACCAACTGCGTCACCAAGGATCCAGAAACCGGGGTGCAAAATATGGGCACCTACCGGGCAGGCCTCAAATCCTCAAATCGCCTCGGTGTGCGCATGTCCAGCCGTGCCGGCGGCGCCGGCGGGGATGCCCATTGGGTCAAATATCAGGAACGAGGCGAAAAGATGCCGGTCGCCTTCGTCATCGGCTGTCCGCCCCACGTCGCTTTCATGGGTCCCCAAAAACTGCCGCGTACGGTAGACGAACTCGATGTGGCCGGTGGCTTGGCGGGCGAACCGATCCAGGTCGTCAAATGCCAAACAAGCGATTTACTGGTACCGGCACAATCGGAATTGGTGATCGAAGGACTGGTGGACACGGAGTTTCTCGAGCCCGAAGGCCCGTTTGGCGAAAGTCACGGCCACATCGCTCTCGAAGGCTTCAACATGCAAATGGAGATCACCGCCATATGCCATAAGGCAAAGCCGGTAATTCCGTCGATCATCAGCCAAGTGACGCCAAGTGAAAGTTCGGTCATTAAAAGGGTCGCCTACGAGCCGATGTTCCTGGCACATCTTCGCGACAATTTGGGCATTCAAGGGATCAAACGGGTCGCGCTGCACGAACCTTTGACCAATCTCCGCAAAGTGACGTTTTTAGTCATGGCGCGGGGGACGCCGACAACCGAAGTCTGGCGTGCGCTGTACGGCATTTCGAATTTCCGAGCCGATTGCGGGAAATATGTCGTCGCCGTTAGCGACGATATCGACCCGCTGAACGGCGATGCCATCTTTTGGTCTATCACCTATCGCTCGAACCCCGTCCTCGACGTGAAGGTTTTACCCCATCGGAGCGGCGGGCACGGACCCAAAGGCGGCGGCAACGATGCCACCATGTTGATCGATGCCACGATCAAAGCGGATATGCCGCCTGTGGCATTGCCGAAACGTGAATTCATGGAAAACGCAAAAGCGCTATGGGAGCGGCTCGGCTTGCCCCCGCTCAAACCGGAAGCACCATGGCATGGTTATGAGCTCGGCGATTGGAACGAGTATTGGGACGAAATGGCGAAACGCGCCACTGAGGGCGACTACAAAATTAATGGCCAGCTATCTCAGCAGCGGTTGGTAAAGGGCATCAAACCCGAAACTCCGGTCAGCGAAATTGAAGCTGAGCCTGGCAAACCGAGCGAGGCATAGATTGCATGTTCGGTAATTTGGAAATCGTCATATTTATTGTGTTCGGCGTGCTTCTCGGCATTGGCGTTCGCTGGCTTATCGGCAGGTACAAGTAACCCCATGGCGAACCCCAAACGAAAATATGCGGATTTGCCCGAACACATCGCGGCCCTCGAAGAGGCTGGACTTTTGCAGCGCATCGACGAGCCGGTCAACAAAGACACCGAGATGCATCCGCTGGTTCGCTGGCAATTTCGCGGCGGCATTCCGGCCAAAGACCGCAAGGCGTTCCTGTTCACGAATATCACCGACACCAAAGGCAACACGTACGATATTCCGGTCATCATTGGCTCGCTTGCCGCAACGCCTGAAATTTACGGCATCGGCATGAACCGCCCCTTGGAAGAAATTAACAAAGCTTGGCAGGATGCGGTCGCCAACCCGATCCCGCCGCGCACCGTCAAAAAAGCCCCTTGCCAAGAGGTGGTCATCAGCGGCGACGATCTTTTAGGCGATGGCAATGGTCTCGATACACTTCCGGTTCCGATCTCGACACCGGGTTTCGACAGCGCTCCCTATTTCACCAACACGAACTGCATCACCAAGGACCCTGACGACGGGGTGCAGAATATGGGCACCTATCGGGCCGGACTTAAGGATTCCCATCGGCTCGGCGTCCGCATGTCATCACGTATTGGCGGCGCAGACGGCTATCAGCATTGGCTAAAATATCAGGCTCGCGGCGAGAAGATGCCGTGCGCCATTGTCGTCGGATGTCCGCCACTGGTTAATTATTGTTCGCCCGCCAAGTTTCCGACCGGCAAGGACGAACTCGCCATCGCCGGCGGACTTGCAGGTGGCCCCATAAACGTAGTCAAAGCAAAAACCGTCGATCTTATGGTCCCCGCGGAAGCAGAGATCGTGATCGAGGGATTGATCGACACCGAAAACCTTGAGCCCGAGGGCCCATTCGGAGAAAGCCACGGATACGTAGCGCTCGAAGCCTTCAATATGGCTTTCGAAGTCACCGCGATCACGCGCAAGAAATCACCGGTACTGCCGTCGATCATCAGTCAGGTTACGCCAAGCGAAAGTTCCGTCATTCGGCGCACCGCGCAACAGTCAGGATTTCTCGCTCATCTACGCGACAATCTCGGCATTCAAGGCGTGAAAGGTCTGGTGATGCACGAGCCATTAACGTCGGTGTTGCGCTTTATCATCGTCATTATGGAACAGGGTGCCGCGCGGACCGAAGTCTGGCGTGCTCTATATGGTGCCGCCAATTTTCGGGCAGACTGTGCGAAGTTCGTCATTGCGGTAAACGACGATATCGACCCTGACAATCCGGATTCGATCCTCTGGGCAATGGCGTACCGTTCGCGACCACACGAAGATTCGGCAGTACTGCCCTTTCGAGCGCCGGGACACGGCCCCAATGCAGACCCGCGCCCGACGCCGGATTCGACGCTCCTGATCGACGCCACTATGGAATCCGCTATGCCGCCACTGGCATTGCCCAAAAAAGAATACATGGAAAATGCAGCCAAGATTTGGGACGAACTTGGATTGCCACCACTGCGACCCGAAAGTCCGTGGCATGGTTATGAACTCGGCGACTGGGCCGAAAGCTGGGATGCAATGGCCGAACGTGCCGCTGCTGGCCTGTATGCGGAGAACGGCCTTTTGACCGCGCAACGCATCCAAAGCGGGCTCACCCCAGAAACGCCTGTCAGGAAAGTCGATCCCGATTTCAAATAGGGGAATGCCCAGCACAGAATCCTGAGTCGTGAAATCGAACTCGGTGCGTGTTTACGCGACGGCGTTACTTCATTGATACTAAACAGTAAAATCCGCGAATCTAGCGCTTCCCCACGCAAAGCCCTATCTATGTGGCGGACATCATCACCATCAATCATCGAGACGGCAGTCCCTCATGATTCCACGTTATAGCCGGCCGGAAATGACCACGATTTGGGACCCGGC
Organism: Rhodospirillaceae bacterium; assembly: GCA_003444235.1. GTDB lineage: Bacteria > Pseudomonadota > Alphaproteobacteria > UBA8366 > UBA8366 > UBA8366. The sequence continues at coordinate 6,572 of DLVK01000098.1, read as the reverse complement.
CAATCGTTTTCGCATTTGGTACGAAATCGAAGCCCACGCTTGCGACGCGCTAGCCGAGCTCGGTGTAATCCCGAAAGAAGCTGCGAAGGCTGTCTGGAAAAAGGGCGACCTAGTTTATACGCCCGAACGCATCGCGCGCATTGACGAGATCGAAGCGGAAACCCGTCACGACGTCATCGCCTTTTTGACCGAACTCGCGGAGCAAGTCGGCGAAGAAGCACGCTTCGTCCATCAGGGCATGACGTCATCGGACGTGCTCGATACCTGTCTGTCGGTACAAATGACCCAAGCCACGGACCTGCTTCTTGAAGGTCTCGACAAAGTATTGGCCGCGCTCAAGACCCGCGCAATCGAACACAAACATACCGCTTGCATGGGCCGCAGCCATGGGATCCATGCGGAGCCGACCACCTTCGGCCTCAAGCTTGTCGGCCACTATGCGGAATTCGACCGCTGCCGCGAACGCTTGGTCGCTGCACGCGCGGAAATCGCCACCTGTGCGATTTCGGGCCCTGTCGGCACCTTTGCCAATATTGACCCATCGGTGGAAGCCCATGTCGCCGAACAGCTGGGCCTTCAGGCCGAACCCGTCTCGACCCAGATAATTCCCCGCGACCGCCATGCGGCCTTCTTTTCGACCCTCGGCGTGATTGCTTCCGCCGTCGAAAGGCTCGCAACCGAGATCAGGCATTTACAACGAACCGAAGTCCGCGAAGCGGAAGAATTTTTCGCACCGGGCCAAAAAGGCTCTTCGTCGATGCCCCATAAGAGAAATCCGGTGCTGACCGAAAATCTTTGCGGTCTCGCGCGGCTCGTACGGTCCGCCGTAACGCCGGCACTGGAAAACGTCACGCTCTGGCACGAACGGGATATTTCGCACAGCTCGGTTGAGCGGGTAATTGCACCGGACGCGACGGTCGGACTCGATTTTGCACTGCATCGGCTTGCAGGCGTCGTCGAGAAGCTCGTCGTTTATGAAGACGCAATGCGTCAGAATTTGGAAAAACTAGGCGGCCTTCACAACTCGCAGCGGGTATTATTGGCGCTAACGCAAAAGGGCATGAGCCGGGAAGACGCCTACCGGCTTGTGCAGAGCAATGCAATGGAAGTCTGGAAAGGCAATGGTGCGTTTTTGAATTTGTTGAAAGGCGAAGCCGAAATCGCGGAATATCTCGCCAATGACGAACTCGAGGCGCTTTTCGATTTGGGATACCACACCAAACATGTGGAGACGATTTTCAGCCGCGTACTCGCAGACGGTTAGCCCCCGTCTCGCACTGAATTTTTGTTTGGTGGCCATGATTGCCGCCCTACCTTTCATCGCGCCACAAGCACAAGAAACCGATCCGAACGCCACCACCGAGACCGGCGATCCGCTACAGAACCTCGATCCGCTAACCCGCGCCGTCGAACGCAACCCGTTGACGCTGATCCGAATTGCCGCCTTGGGACTCAAGGATCCCGCCCACCAAGGCGAGGCACTGTCTGGTTTGGTTGCCGCCTTTCTGGCCCGCGACAAGCCGGATGATGCGGCAATCGAAATGAAAGCGATCACCGACCCGCTTTGGCGCGCAAGAGCCCTGCTCCACGTCGCCGACGATCAAAAGAAACGAGGCCGGTTAAAGACATCTGAAGATACCCTAGGTCGCTCTTTGAAGCTCGCCGGTGGCGACCAGATTGCGCGTGACGGCGGCGCCACGGTCATGCGCATAGCCGAACGCTACCTCGATCTCCGTGCCTTTCAGGCTGCGACAGACACCACGCTGTTGATACCCGACAAGTACGAACAGGTTCGCCTGCTCCTGCGTATCGCGACCACGCTTCGGCAGGGCAAAGTCGCGGCTTTGAAAAAGGATAGCCAAAAAGTGTTGGGGGCAGCCTTCAAGGTTGCAAAGGGGATCAAACCCGACACCAAGGATTCGATAACCACCTTGATCCGGATAGCGGAGTTTCAGGTTGGGGCCGGCGACCGTCCCGGCTCCCGGGCAACGCTGGCCTATGCGGAAGGTATTCTCGAAAAAACCAGCTTCGAAGGGCGGGATCAATTGCGCGCCGATCTCGCTGCTGCTCTCGTCTTGATCAATGACAGGGTCGCTGCGCAAGCCATCGTGCGTTCGATGGTCGATACCGAACGCAAGGCCCGAACCATCGCGTCCATAGCAAGGGCCTCAGCCCAAAAAGGCAATATGGAAGCCGGCGTCTCGCTTTTCACGCTCGCCTACCAGGAAGCACTGGCGATAACGGAGAAGCCGTCGAAATACCGCGCCCTCACCCATATCGTCACGGAACAATCCAAAGTCGGCCGATTGGCCGATGCCTTCCGAAATGCCGGGGTTATTCGCGACCGCGAACCGCAAGCGCGAGCGCTTTTGGAGATGGGCCGAGTGCTCATAAAACAAAAGAAGTTCGATGAGGCGATCAAGCTCGTCGACTACATCCCCTATGTGGGCATGCGAAGCCAAATCTTTGCACCTGTCGCCCTGAGCATCGGCCGCGGCGGAGACCGCGTAAAGGCGAGTGAACTTCTGGCGAAAGCCTTCGCGCCGACACGCTTTCGCGCCTCACCGGAAGAATTGGCAAAAGCACTTCCCATGGTCATCGAGGCGCAATCGAAGGTGGGTTCCGCATCGATGAACGAAGCGCTGTTCGAGCGCGTCCGTGCCCAGCTTGACCGGTTACCGGACGATCCATCCAAAATCCAAGTCCTGACCGGCATCGCTATTGCGGAGGCCAGATCCGAACGAAGGACCGCAGCGCTGCGGGCGCTTGCCGCCGCTTGGCGGATTTCCTGGCTCAACCGGAAAAATCCGAAATATCCGAACATCCTGACCAACTTGATGCGGGCCCAAATCGAGGTCGGGGAGTTGTTACAGGCCTTCGACACCGCCGCCAGAGTGCCCGACAGCGAAACCCCGCCAAAACCCGTCGGCCAACTCGAAGCCAGTCTGAACGCTCGCAATCAGGCTCTACAACGGGTTGCCGTCGCCGCCGCTCAGGAAGGACGCCAACGGCTCTCGCTCCGAGCCGCGCGCCGCATCCGCGACATTGCCGCCCGCGCCCGGGTCTATGGTGAAATTGCGAAGGCCTTCCCAGCCCGTAAGATTGAGAAAGTCGATCCGAAGAAACGCGAAGCGCCCCGCGCGGAGCCCATCAGGGAACCTGCGAAACCGGTCAAGGAAGAAGAAACCACTGCCAAGACGCCGCCGAAAGAGGCACCACATGCTCCGGCGAAGGCGCCCGCCGAGGAACCCGCTCCACTGCGTCTCCCCAAAGCCGACGCCGAACCGGCGCCAACTCCCGAGCCTGAGACCGGCCCCAAGCCCCTAACGCCACAAACGAACTGATCGCAGTCTTGTAGCAGAACAGTACCGACATCCGTTACAACGGATCGTCTGGGTTGGACCGATGTAGGCTCTTAGTCCCAAGGCCCGCTGACGCGTGCCCGCCCACCCGCGTTCGGAACGCTGCCGCTCACAGGTGACGTGCTAATTCCACCGGCCTCACGCAACGCTTGAATGCGCTTGTCCAGCGGCGGGTGAGTGGCAAAG
>DLVK01000098.1:0-2697 GCA_003444235.1 Rhodospirillaceae bacterium | reverse complement strand
GCGCCCGCCATCGATAGCAAGGGCCGCCATTTCGTCCGGGAGTTCCTCGGTCTTGGGCCCGTCGCGAAGACGTTCGAGCGCCGCGATCATCTTCTCCCGGCCGGCCAGTTCGGCCCCGCCCGCGTCCGCGCGGTATTCCCGCCAGCGGGAGAACCACATCACCACCACCGATGCCAGCACGCCGAGCACCAGTTGCGCCACCAGCGAAACGATCCAGAAGGCGGGCCCGTGGCCGCGCTGAACCTTGAACACCAGCCGGTCGACCAAAAAGCCGATCACGCGTGACAGGAAGATGACGAACGTGTTGACCACGCCCTGTATCAGCGCCAGCGTCACCATGTCGCCGTTGGCCGCATGGCTCACTTCATGGGCCAGCACCGCCTCCACCTCATCCGCCGTCATGTGCCGCATCAACCCGGTCGAGACGGCGATCAGGGCGAAATTCCGATTCCAGCCGGTGGCGAACGCGTTCGGCGATTCATGATCGAAGACCCCCACCTCGGGCATGCCGATCCCCGCCTGTTTGACCTGGCGGGCGACCGTCTCCACCAGCCAACGCTCCGTGTCGTTCGACGGCTGCTCGATCACCTGAACACCCATCATCCGCTTCACCGACCATTTCGACATCAAGAGAGAAATCAACGACCCGGAAAACCCGATCACCGCGGAATAGACCAGCAACGCAAACAGATCGAGATCGACCCCATTCTGCTGCAACAACCCCTCCAGTCCGAGGAGGCGGAAGGTGATGCTGATCACCGCAATAATCGCGATGTTGGTGGCGAGAAAAAGCAGGATACGCATGGTGTAGTTCCCTAATTAGGCCGCCTATTCGGTCATATATGGGTATAGGAAGCCCCGGTGAAAAGATGCAAAAGTGTGAGGTATAGTGCCGACATCAGTATTGCCAGGATATGCAATGACCGACGAAACCGAAAACGAACCGTGGACCCCGGACCAAACCGAAATCGAGCAAATCATCCGTGACCACGAACTATGGCTTTTGGAGGACATTCGAACCGGTGATGATTCACGGCGGGCCAATTTTCGAAGCGCAAATTTAAACGGACGAGGAATAAAGTCCGCAAATTTAAGCGAAGCAGACCTCAGCGCAGCAAATTTAACCAATTGCGAATTCCAAAAAACAATATTGCACAATGCAAACTTTCTAAAATCTAATCTGGCGGAATCTCATTTTTGGGATACGAGTATTTCGCGACGCTTATCTTTACGGCACCGATCTCTCAGGCGTGCGTTTCTGGGATACCGATTTAGAAAACGCCACGCTACGCGAGGCAAAAATCGACGGGATCGACATTCGTCGGTCGAATTTTCGAAACGCCGATTTACAGGGACTGAATTTCGACCATGAGGGACACGAAGTCGATTTTGAAGACACGATTTTGCGGGATGCCAATCTTAAAAACGCAAAGCTGGAAACCGTGCTTGGACTGCAATCTCACCAATTGGGCGGGGCCGACTTATCCAACGCCAAGGTTCCTTCCCATATCGATGAATTCGAAGGTATCGGACAGGTCGAAGAACTTTCGAAACACGCGAGAAACATATTTCTTTCCGTAGTCGGCGGCTGCGTCTTTTCTTGGTTAACAATTGCGACTACGACCGATATCGCACTGATCACCAACGCAACAAGCGGCGGAACAAAACTACCGGTTATTAACACAAGCGTTCCTATTGCCGGATTCTTTTGGGCCGCTCCGGTAATTTTGTTAGCTCTTTACATTTATCTTAATCTGTATTTGCAGCGGCTATGGGAAGGTATGGCAAGCCTGCCAGCGATTTTCCCTGATGGCCGAACACTCGACGAGCGCACCCACCCTTGGCTGCTTTCGGGCATTGTCCGTGTCCACGTGCCGCGCCTGGCCAACCGCCCACTCGCGCAAACGTATTTGCAATTTTGGATTTCTGTAATTGCCGCCTGGGGCATGGTGCCGTTCACAATCGCTATGTTCGCTTGGCGCTATCTGCCGAAGCACGACTGGATCGGCAGTATCTGGCTGTTTGCCTTACTTACCGGGGCAATGTCGTACGGGCTATACACCTATCGCCTTGCACGGAGCACCTTGAAGGGAAATCTAAGCCTCCGCGCAGAACCCGAACCAATACCGACTCAAAAGCGTGCGTGGGATGGCTTCAAACGGTTGCAGTTCAATTCCGTCATCACCTGTTTGGCGATCTTTGCGCTCGCCTGGACGACATTTGCCATCGAGGTCGGAAAAATCGGGCCCGAGAGGATTGTCGTCCTGAGCAGCAATATTTATTGGAAGTTACCCATAGAATTCGGCCATGCGCAGATGCAAGACGCAGATCTGAAAAACGCCGATCTTTCCAGTGTCGACCTCCGTCGGGGCTTGCTGATGGATGCGAACTTGGAAAAAGCCAACCTCTCCATCGGCGATCTCCGCGAAACTTTTTTCACACGCGCTAATCTGAAACGGGCAAATCTTAAATTCGCCGACCTGCGGAATGCATTCCTCTATGACGCCAATCTTGAAAAAGCGAATTTGCGCGGGGCGAAGCTTGGTGGCGCAAGATTGAAAGACGCAAATTTCACCGGCGCGCGTCTCAAGGAAGCGGACTTGCGTAAGTCGTACGTTACCCAGGCCCAACTCGATACCGCCTGCGGTGATGCCAAAACCAAACTCCCTCCCGGTCTCACGCTTAAGTCCTGCAAAC
>DLVK01000213.1:0-3778 GCA_003444235.1 Rhodospirillaceae bacterium | reverse complement strand
CGGATGCGATGGCCCTTGCCAGTCGCGGACATCGCCGGAGGTGGGAATTTTGTCTTCCATACCCTTGCGTACGCCGCCGCTGGAGAGCGTCACGTTTTCGTGGCGCAGTAGTTTGCCTTCGATACGCTCGACGATGGCCGGATCGAGCGTCTCCAGCGCCGTGTACATGCAGAGAAATTCCGTATCACCTCCGGTGCCTGCTGGAGGTAGTTCCAGCGCATGCAGCATGCTCGCGGTGGGGGGTTTTTCGATATAGGACATGTCCGTGTGCCACATGCATTCGCCGTCACCGAGGGTGCCGATGGGCTCGCCGGTCTTTTCGTCGAGCACATTGCTGATAACACCGATTTCTGGGTGATTTTCGACCAGTTCCTCGCCGGTGCAAAGTGCGCGGGGGGATAGCTCGGGATCTCCCAAGAACTTGGTGAAGCGCACCTGTTCCGCATCACCGAAGTCCAGTCCTCGAAAGCGTAAAACCAGATGCTCGAGCCAAGCGGACCGAATACGCGTCGCGTCGTCCTCATCCATTTTGTGGATGTCAAAATCAATGATGTCGGCGCCGAGCGCCTTGCCGGTCGGGATAATGCCGAACTGCTGGCCCATGCGATTTCTCCTCACTCGATGGAAAGAGTAGCGCAATTGGCCGGTTGCAAAAAGGCGATATGTTGGGCAATGGCGAAGGCCATCTCGATGGTGGTAATCTTCAAAGAGAGTAAAGATAAATGCCTATGTGGCATTAAGTTTCTCGGTCTTCATCGCGAAATCGGATAACGTGCCGAGCAACATTTTGGGATTCGAGAGGTAAAGCGAGACAGCCATGTTTGCGGGCACCGATGTCATCGATATTTTCCCGACCAGCGTCTGGATCCATGAGATCGGCGACTGCGAGAGGTTGAATGACGACATTTTTGCTGCAGTGAAGAAGTTGCAAACCCAAGGCCATGGCTATGACCGCACCGATGGTGGTGGTTGGGTCAGCTATACCGATCTCAACGAGATGGACGATTTCGCGCCGTTGATGGAATACATCGTCGGTGCCGCACAGGGTGTGCTGAACTTCCTGCAATATGAATTCGAACACTTTTACATCACCGATAGTTGGGCCAATCTCGACGATCCCGGTAAAGCCCATACCCGCCACAATCATCCAAATTGCGTGTTAAGCGGGGTCTATTATGCTCGCACTCCTGAAAACGGTGGCGACATCATTTTCCATGATCCCAGGCCGCAGGCGGGTATTTTCGTCCCGGCGATCAAACAGCCGACAGAGCACAACATTGCCCAACGCTATGTGCAGCCGGCGGAAGGCCTGTTGATGATGTTTCCGTCTTGGTTGGAACACAGCACCGAACTCAATACGTCGGCAGGTGATCGTCTCAGTATCAGCTTCAACATCATGATTAGCGGTGGTCCGGCGCGTAAAGGCCTGGCGACCGGTTTGCCGGACGAGAAGATCTAATCGTCTTTCACGCCAGTACGGAATCCTTCCGCAATCCAGGTCAGGCTCCAGCGGCCGGCTAGCAAAATCGCTGCTGATAAAACGATCAACACTACAATGAGATAAATCCGGGTGTCAGTTGCCGCGGTGTAGTGGTGCCAGCGGTGTTCCGCCTTCGCCGCTTCGCGGCAAAGATAAACCATAGGATCGGTTCCGCCTAAGCCGCATTCTTGCGTGATTGTTTGGTCAAGATCCGGTGTCGGTACATAGCCGGTTTCCGCTAACAAATGCAGTAAGGCGATTGCCACGGCGACGCTTACGAAGGTAACCATGCCGATCCGTTCGAAGCCGGTTCTGTAGCGTCGAAGCCCTCGCATAGCGGAATTTCTCTAAGAGTTGGTATTGCCGTCGTTTCTAAAGACGCTGGTCCAGAAATCGTATGATGCGAGGCCGATGCCAAGGAGAATGACGATCGCAAGGTCGATTTCGCGCACAAAGGCCACCACGACGCCCAAGAAGGCGATCAAGAGTACGAGCGAAATGGCGGCTATAACTTTGTCGATCATCGCCTTTATCCTTCTTCCTTGGCCAGTCGATCGGCCATCCACCGCGCCGTGCGCAACAACCGGCCATCATGGCCCCGTTGGCCGACCAATTGAACGCCAATCGGCATGTCGTTCGATCCGCTTAGCAACGGTAGGCTGATCGCCGGCACCCCGCAATAAGTCCAAAGCGAACAGAAGACCGGGTTGCCGGTATAGTCGAGTGTTTCCGGCGCTTCGCCTGTTGCTGCCGGGGTGACGATCGCATCATAGCGGGCGAAAATCTGATCGAGGCCCGCATTCAGCGTTTCGCGAAGCTCGATTGCGTTGGCGTAATCTACTGCCCGTACGTCACGGCCTGCTTCGACCATCTCGCGGAGTTGCGGGCTCAATTGTTCGGCTCCTCGGTCGTAGAGTGGGCCGATATTTCGCGCAATGTCCGAGATCATAATTGTGCGATGAAGATCGACACCTTGGTCGAACGGTTCGGGCAACGTCACCTCGTCGCATTGGTTCCCGAGTGCGTCGACGATCTCGCTGAAACCCGCCTGGACGTCATCCCGGGCTTTTTCCCAAACCGGTGACTTAACGAAGGCAAACATCGGCTCGACCGGAGGCTCGCTAAGTGCTGTTTCCAGCAGGCGCGGCGGTGCGAGGGGGCGCATGTCCGGGTCTTGGGCATCGTAATGTGCGAGCGCGTCGCCGATTAGCGCTACATCGGCAATTGTACGTCCGAACACACCCACCGTATCGAGTGCGCGCGAAAGCAATAGCGCGCCTGTTCGCGATATGCGTCCGTGGGATGGTTTGAAGCCGACGGTCCCGCAAAATGAGGCGGGCCGGATCATCGATCCGTTGGTCTGGCTGCCGATCGCAAGCGGCACCATGCCCGAGGCGACCGCGGCGGCCGATCCGCTTGAGGACCCACCCGGTGTGCGTTCCCGGTCATGAGGGTTTTTCGTCTTACCGGGTCCGTACATGGCTAGTTCGGTGGTCACGCTCTTACCGATAATGATTGCGCCTGCCTGACGTAATAGCGCAACGACGGTGGAATCCGAGCTTGGTGTTCGTGCCGCATAAAGTGGTGTGCCGCATTCGGTCGGCATGTCGTGCGTATCGAATATATCTTTTACTGCGACAGGTAATCCGAACAGCGGTCCTGTTGGCAGTCCCGCTTGGCGTACCTCGTCTGCGGCCCCGGCTTGAGCCAAAGCATGGTCTCGGTCGATATGGGTCCAGGCTTCGATATCACCGTCAATTTCGTCGATACGATCGAGGCAGGCCTGAGTAAGCTCCAAAGCTGAAAATGCGCCTTCTTCCAATGCTTTGGCGGCATCGAGTGCATTTAATTCGGCCAAACTCACGTCGCTACCTCCTAGATTACTTGCCGTAGAGTTGATTTGGCAGCCAAAGCGCGATCTCGGGGAAGTTGTAAAGAATAACCATCGCAAGCAGGACCATGGCGAGGAACGGCATTACGCCTTTGAAGATTTCCATCAATTGCACATGGGGCGGTGCCACACCTTTCAAATAGTAGGCGGCCATCGCCATTGGGGGCGTAAGAAAAGACGTCTGGAGGTTAAGCGCGACCAGAATGCCGAAGAACAGCGGGTCGACGTCGAAGTGTCCGAGCATCGGCAGGAAAATGGGAACGAAGATAATTATGATTTCACTCCATTCCAGCGGCCAACCGAGCAGGAAAATGATCAATTGCGCAAGGATCAGGAACATCAAAGGTGTGAGATTCATCGACAGTACGAAATCCTTGATGATGTCGTGCCCGCCCAGATAGGAGAAT
>DLVK01000209.1:0-2563 GCA_003444235.1 Rhodospirillaceae bacterium | reverse complement strand
AACCAGTGCACCCGCATGGCGGGGCCCTTCCTCGGCGTGATCATCGAAGGTTATGTGGGCATCATCGGCGTCTACTTTTTGGGCGTGCTCATGCATGCCATCGGCTTTTCGCTCATCTGGGCACTGAAAGTACCGCCGCGCACGGTGAATACGGAAAGATCGCGTGTCCTGACCGAGATCGCTGACGGTTTTAGGCATATCGGGACCCGTGACATACTGGTGGCGACGCTGGTCATCACCGCGATCATGAATTTCTTCGCGATGTCGTTCTCGTCGCAAATTCCGGCCATCGCGGTCGAAGTCCTCAAACTACAAACCGAACAATCAAGCCTGTTGGCCGGCGCCGAGGGGCTGGGCGCTTTCATCGGCGCGCTGATAATTGCGTCGCGCCAATTCACCACGCCGGGGCGTTTGTTTCTGTTCGGCTCGATCATGTTCGAGCTGTTTATCCTCGCCTTCTCCCATGCGCCCATATTGATGCTAGCGATCCCTCTTTTGGTACTAGGTGGGATCGGCCATTCAGGGTTTTCAGCCAGTCAATCGGCATTGATGATCGCGTACTCGGACCCGGCCATGCGATCGCGGGCGATGGGTGCGGTCGCGGTTTGTATCGGGACGCAACCGTTCGGGATATTGCTATTGGGCGCGATCGCAGAAGCTTATGGGGCACCGATCGCAATCGCGATCAATGCGGCACTCGGGACGATATTATTGATTTACGCCGGGTGGCGATGGCCAGTGATTTGGCGCAAAAATCCCCCTAGCACTGCGGGCTAGGCAAATAGTAACAGCAAGACGATCGCCGATAGCACCAACGCCATGCCGACGAATTCGTGCAGCCGTGAACGTTCCTTGAACACCACGTAAGACACCAATAGCGAAAGTATCACTTCGATCTGGCTCACTGTCTTTACGTATGCGACCCGCTCCAGGGTCATGGCGCTGAACCAGCCTAACGACCCCACTGCACTGGTGAATCCTACCAGCAGGCTCGGCTTCCATTGCCGCATCACATTGCCGATCTCTTCTCTGTCACGCCAGACGAAGTATCCGGTCATCAATACCGTTTCGATGGTGAGCACGACGATCAGTACGTAGCTCGCGCGAAACAGGAATCCACCGTCCGGCAATTCCAAGGCTGCCGCACGTATAAATACCGACGCCGAGGCAAATCCCAAACCGCTGCCTATCCCGAGCAAGGCGGCGCGGGTGGCAATGCCGGTAATCAAACTTTTGAAACTGAACTCCCCACCGGATGTGGAGAGAACCATGACACCGACCATACTGAGGATGATCGCGATCCCGCCCGCGACGGACACATGATCACCAACCAGGAGCAAGCCTAGCACCGTCGCCTGGATGATTTCGGTCTTAGTGTAAGTGATGCCGACGGCAAAGTTGCGCTCACCGAAGAGCAGAACGAGGCAAAACGTACCGAAAATTTGCGCTACCGCCCCCATGAAGCAGTAGATCCAATAAATCATGTTAGTCGTTGGCACCTCGACATCCAGCACAACAAGCAACACCGCGAAATACAAAACACCGAACGGGAGGCCGAACAAAAAGCGGGTCCATACCACCCCCATCGGCTTCATGGTCGCTGTCAGGTGCTTCTGCATCCCATGGCGAACGACCTGCATGACCACCGCGAAGATGGTGATCCAAACCCAAAGGTCTAGCATCGTGAATCCCTGTCAGAATCTTCAGTAAAGGGCGATCGGCGCGTTTAGGACTTAGCGTGCCGTGCGCGGATATCGGCGAGCTTCGCCTCGAACTCGTCGGCGGTGAATACTTCTTTTTCGATCAGCAAGGCCTGCAAGCTCCAGAGCTTGCGTTCGTAATAGTTGAGGTTTTCGTAATCCTCGCCGAGCGCTTCGATGGCACGACGCCCCTCATGAGTATTGGACAGATTGGCGGCATTCGGCCGCAAAAGCTGGTTCACGGCATCGACCCGCCATTCCCAGAACGCAAGCTCGTGTTCGTCGGTATCTATAGGGCCGCCAGGCTCCCCGCCCATATCAGCCGGATTCTTCTTCTCGCTCATGACGGCACCTTCGGCAGGCTTACGCCAATCATCGAATCCCGGGTCACCAACGTCGCGAGTTCTTCTTGGCTCATCCCGTCGGTACCATCGGGTCGCATCGGCAGGATTAAAAATCTGAGATCCGCGGTGCTGTCATGGACTCGAACTTCCACGTTGTCCGGCAATTCCGTTCCGAATTCCTTCAAAACCGTTCGTGGTTCGCGCACTACGCGGCGGCGGTAATTGAAGCTCTTGTACCAGGCAGGCGGCAACCCGAGCACCGTGCGCGGGTAACAGGAACAGAGTGTGCAAACCACCACGTTGTGGGTATCCGGCGTGTTTTCGATCACCTGTAAATCGAGATCACCCATGCCGACGTCATATTCGGCAACCGTGGCAGTACCGTTTTCCAAAAGCTTGCTCTTGAAGTCGGGTTCCGTCCAGGCGCGGGCAACAATCTTCGCACCGAGCGCCGGTGTCTTTTGTTCCCAGTCTTCGACCTGTTTGCGAATTTGATCCGCCGTCAATACGCCCTTCTCG
>DLVK01000430.1:0-4348 GCA_003444235.1 Rhodospirillaceae bacterium | reverse complement strand
GACCAATAGGGCGATAAGAATCCCGATTGTCGCCATCGCCAGGAACCGGCCCATCGGTGCGAGGTCTCTCTTCGTCGTGTAGCCGTAAAGGCTGAGACCGGCGAAGGCGCCCGAAGTAATGAAGAAAACGCGTGCTATGCTGTCACCGGTATAGACATAGAACATCGGCGCGATCAGAGCGCCCCACATCGCAGCATAGACCCAAAAGGCGATATGGCCGGAGATAGTGCTGCCGGTCAGGATCACGCGTGGTGCGAACCAACCCAGCCCGATAATGCCAATAAACAAGACCCATTTGAACGGGCCAACCGCGATGGTTTGCATCAACGCGGGTGTCGAGGCGACAGCTAGGGCGACTATGCCGGTAAAGGCGACGCCCAGCGCCATATAGTTATAGACCCGAAGCATATAGCTCCGTAGGCCGGCATCGATTTCCTCGCGCGTCGCGGCGACGCCGTAGGCTTGGGGCTGATGCGAATGTTGCGGATCAAAACTCATAACCGTCTCCGTTCTTGGGACTTTGATATTTATCTTTCTAAAGATATTGGCAAACCGGCGCCGGTTTCAATAGACCTGATAAGCTATTCATTTCAAACTAATATTTGATCATGTTCGATTGGCCTATCGACTCTATTCGTTGCGCAGGTAAAGCGCGGGTTTTTGACCCAATGCCCGCCAGGTGCCGATAAACCCGCAGGCGAGGGTCAGTGTCAGGCTGATTGCTACCGTCAAAGACATTGCCGATGGAAGAAAACTCCACTCGGCCCGCATGACATGAACCACGACTGCCCAACCGGCGATGGTGCCGACCAACGCGGCGATTGCCGCCGTGATTGCGCCTAATAAGGCGAACTCAAGTGCAAATATGGTCAGCAACCGTCGCCGGGTGGCTCCCAGCACCTTGAGCACCACAGCGTCGTATACGCGGCGATTGTGGTGGGCCGCGATCGCTCCCGGCAATACCAAAATGCCCGCGAGCACTGCGACCGAGGCGATCGCCCGCACCGCAATTCCGATATCGGCAACCATTGCGCTGACGTCGGCTAATACCTCTTTGACCCGGATCGCGGAAACGTTTGGAAAGGCATCGTTGACGGCGCGTGCTAGCGCCAATTCAACTTTCTCTGGCGTGTTCGAATTGAAATGGGCGGTTGCAAGATAGGAAAGGGGGGCGCCCTGCATCGCACCCGGCGAAAAAATCATCAAAAAATTGATCGATAGGCTGTTCCAGTGAATGACGCGCAGATTGGCAATTCGCGCGGTCAACGGTCGACCAAGAAGATTTACAGTGATGGTATCACCAATCTTCAATCCGAAAGCATTAGCTTTTTCCTTGTCGAAAGAAACCAGCGGTGGGCCGGAATAGTCCGCAGGCCACCAATCGCCCTCGACTACCGTGCTCCCCTCGGTCGGCGGCGTGGCGGACCAAGTCAGCCCCCTATCCCCGCGCAGCACCCAGGCGACTTCTGGTGGTGGGGTGATTTCGCGGGCGGGGACGCCGCCCAGCTTTAACACCCGCCCGCGGAGCATGGGCACCTGTGTAATGCGGGCAATTCCCGGGTGTTTCTCAGCCAGTTCGGCGAACGCCTTGCTCTGATGTGGCTGAATATCAATGAAGTAATAAGCCGGCGCGGCTTTTGGGATGGCATTGTCCACTTGGCGCGCGAGATTTCCTTCGATCAAAACCACGGCGGTCAGCACCGTAAGCCCCAATCCAAGCGCCAGCATCACGGTCGCAGTAGGAGCGCCGGGCCGATGCAGGTTGGCGAGAGCCATCCTCATCGTTGGATCGGCGATCCGCGGGGAATGTCGTAACAAACCCACCACTGCGACGGCAGCGAGCCGAAAAATAATGAATGCGATCGTCGCACCAGCGACAAACCAAAGCGCGATTTTCGGTAATTCGGCCGTGGCCACGGTGAACGCGCCGAGCGCTAAAGCGAGACCGATCAATATCCCGAGATAGCGTTTCTGTGGCCAGCCGGTGAGGGGTGCAATGACAGCGCGGAAAAGCGCACTCGCTGGCACGTTTCGCGCCCGCGCCAAGGGCCAAAGCGAAAACACCAGCGTGATCAAAAGGCCAAAAACGGCTGCCACCAGTAAAGCGTCCGGATAAATTCCGAACTCGGCCGCAATCTGCAGTTTTTCTTCCAGCAAAGGGCCTGCTGCCAGCGGAGCCAGCATGCCAAGCCCGAGCCCAACGAGGATCGCTATCCCCGCGATGATCAAGATTTGGAAAAGATAGGTGGCGAATACCAGTTCACCGGAGGCGCCAAGGGATTTGAAAGTAGCGATCGTGGCGAGACGTCCATTCAAGAAACTCGTAACACCGGTGGCGATACCGACACCGCCGACCAAAAGCGTGGTCAGGCCGACAAGGCTCAGGAAAAGTGCTACCCGGTTGGTAAATCGTTGGATATTAGGCGCGGCGTTATCGACGGACCTTATACGCCACCCAGCATCCGGGAAGGCTGCATTTAGATCCTCGATCCACTTCTTAAAGGAAGCCTCCGGCGCGAGCACCACGCGATAGTAATATCTGACTAGACTGCCGGGCTGGATCAGTCCCGTCGCTTTCATTCCCGTAAGCGAAACCATCAGCCGAGGACCAAGCCGAAAAACCTGCGAACTGCGGTCCGGTTCGCGCTTGATGACAGCGCGAATTTCGAAACTTGCCTGGCCTACCTGAACTGCATCCCCGACCGCGAGCCCGAGTTTGTCCAATAACTGTTGCTCAACGACGGCTCCGTGTTGCGAATTGCGGACAGCAAGCGCATCCGCAAGCTTTTTGCCGCCTCGAAGGCTAAATCCACCAAAGAGCGGATACCGTCCGTCCACGGCTTTCATCTCGGCGAGTGTTCGAGAGCCGGTCTGTCCGCTCTTCGCCATCACGCGCATCTGCGCGAGGCGGGACAGTGCCTCTGAATTTCTTTGCAGCCAGGTGAGTTGCTTCTGCGAAGCAGGGTAATGGGTAAGTCTAAGGTCGACATCTCCACCCAACAGCAGTCGGCCGTCATTTTGTAGCGCTGATTTTATACCGCCCGAGACCGACCCGACCGCGGCTATTGCAGCAACCCCCAATGTTAGGCAGGCGATAAAAATCGAAAATCCGCGGATACCGCCGCGACGTTCCCGGCGTGCCATGCGCCAAGCAAGCCCCCATGTGGTTTCTTGCGTCATTCCGCCGCCTGGCGCGCCGGTCCGCTATCGGCAGAAATTTTGCCGTCGCGAAGCTGGATGATGCGGTCGGCGCGGCGCGCAAGCATTTCGTCATGGGTGATAAGCAATAGCGTGGTGTTGGTTTCCGCTGAGCGGGCGAACATTAAATCGATGATCTGAGCACCGGTTTCGCTATCGAGGTTGCCGGTCGGCTCGTCAGCCAACAATATTTTTGGTTGGGGTGCTAGGGCGCGGGCCAATGCCACACGCTGTTGTTCGCCGCCGGAAAGCTGGCTCGGATAATGGCTGGCGCGTGTATCGAGGCCGACTGCGGCAAGCTCTGCTTCCGCTCGTGCGAAGGCGTTTTCGGTACCGGCGAACTCGAGCGGTACCGCGACATTTTCCAGCGCGGTCATGGTGGGGATCAGATGGAAAGACTGGAATACAATTCCGACCGTATCGCGTCGAAAAATAGCAAGTTCGTCTTCGGATAATAGCGCCAGGTCGCGGCCCGCCACTTCGACCCGGCCACCTGTGGAATTCTCAAGCCCCGCGATGATAAGGATCAGCGACGTTTTGCCAGATCCAGATGGTCCGGTGATGCTGACCGTCTCTCCGGCGGCGACGTCGAAATCAATGCCATTCAGTATATTGACCTGATTTGCCGCGGCCCCAAGTGTAAGGTCGAGCTTCTCGAGGGTTATGATCGAAGCGGGCTGGTCGGTCTGTGACATGGTCGTAGCCGGAATGAGTGATAGAACAATGCGCTGTAAAATGCCCAATTCTCAAACATATGCGCCGCAATGCCCCACTTTCAATGTGTTGCTGGCGATTTTGTTGATGTTGGCCTACGTAGGTATGTCTCCTTCAGCGGCCGCGAAGCCGGTCAAAATTCTCGCGTTCGGCGATAGCCTTACCGCCGGCTACGGGCTTGATGAAAAGGATGGATTTACCAAACAGTTGGCCCGCGCATTGCGCCGCGATGGCTTTGATGCGCGCGTTCTCAACGCGGGCGTATCAGGTGACACCAGCGCGGGCGGGCTGGCGCGCACCGATTGGGTCATGCAAGCGAAGCCCGATTTGGTGATATTGGAGTTGGGCGCTAACGACGGACTGCGTGGGCTGGACCCTGTGGATACCAAGCGCAATCTCGATGCCATTATCCGTCGAATTCGCGCCACTGGTTCAG
>DLVK01000407.1:0-5568 GCA_003444235.1 Rhodospirillaceae bacterium | reverse complement strand
CCCGGCGCACGGTTTCGCCGTCGGCTTGCGGAATGCCCTCGGCGACCATCGCCCCGTGCAGCGCCAGCAATATCCCGTCTAGCGCGGGCGCGTCCTCGATCCCCTTGAGGATGCGCCCGACGAAGTGTTCGTAGGCCTCTGCCGTCACCGGACCGGCCGGCATCGCGTTGGCGGCAAGGGTCGGATGGATCTCGAAGTCGTATTCTTCGGCGCCCTTTATATAGCCGGCGATCTCGTGGAAGGTCGGCCGGTAATAGTCGATAATCGCCGCCCCCTCGTGGACGCCGAAGTCTTCAATTCGGGTCGGCTGCGAATAGAACGAATTCGACTCGTGCGAAAAACTCGCTACGCCAATGCGCATGTCTTCTCTCCTCTCAACATTGCTCTTTAAGCCCACATCCTTAGATTTACAACAAATACTCAATGAACAGATTACGAAAAATCTTCACCCATAAAAAGACCAAGCGCCTGACGCAGATGGTCGCCTGCGGCGGCTGAGCCTCCAAGTTGCGCCCCGACGAACTCGGGCGCGCTCTGGCAGGGCTGCCGGAGAATGACGATCCCAACCTTATGGTCGGCTTCAATTTGGCTGACGACGCCGGCGTTTACCGCCTCGGCGATAGCCAGGCCCTGGTGCAGACCGTCGATTTCTTCACGCCCATCGTCGACGATCCCTTTGCCTTCGGAGCCATCGCTGCCGCCAACGCGCTGAGCGATGTCTACGCCATGGGCGGCCGACCGCTAACCGCGCTCAATATCGCCAGCTTCCCCGCCGGAGCATTAGAACCCGAGGTGCTAAACCAGATTCTCCTCGGTGGCCAGTCCAAGGTCGTAGAGGCCGGCTGTACCCTGGTCGGCGGCCACACCGTCCAAGACCCCGAGCTAAAATACGGCCTCGCGGTGACGGGCCTGGTGCATCCCGACCATGTCTACACCAACGCCGGCGCGCGGTCGGGAGACCTCCTGATCCTCACCAAGAAACTCGGCACCGGCCTGATTGCCAATGCCTTCAAAGCTGGCGAGATCAGCGAATCCGATCTGGCGGAAGCCGTCGAATCGATGACCGCCCTCAACAGGGCCGCTGCCGACTGCCTTTCCGACTTCGCCGTGCACGCAGTCACCGACGTAACGGGCTTCGGCCTGCTCGGCCATGCCGCCGAAATGGCCGAGGGCAGCGGTGTCGGCCTGGTCTTCCACGCGGGGCAGGTACCGGCCCTGGCGCTCGCCCTCGATCTGGCCGCCCCGGGCCTCCGGGGCGGCTCCCTCGACAATCAGGTCTTCCTACAGCCCAAAGTCACCGTCGCCGACGGGGTCGATGTCGCCCACTTCAACCTACTCTTCGACGCGCAGACTTCCGGCGGCCTCCTTATCGCGGTGGCAGAAAATCACGCAGAATCTCTTATTCAAACTCTTCATATGAATGGAGTCACGCATTCTTCAATCATTGGGCAGGTAACAGCTGAAAACCCCGGATTGCTCGTTGTGAAAGAATGATTGTGACTTTTGGTCGATTAGGCTGAACGACATTTTTTATGTTAAAACAGCGCCACGTCGACAACGATCTGATTAAGCACCCATTTTTGCATCATAGCCTTGCACTTTTCCTCTGAGAAACAATTTCAGTATATTAACGCTCATAGATTTTTTTCTTAACAACCATAGGATCAGTTAGAGTAGGCATTGCTCTAACTCTAAGCCGGGCTACGGCATCCAAACTCACGGAGGCGATTTCTCATGTCAGTGCTAAACACTCAAATAAAACCATTTTCCGCCACCGCTTTCAAATCTTCCGAAGATGATTTTTTCGAAGTATCTCATGAGACAATCCAGGGCAAATGGGCCGTTTTTTTCTTTTATCCCGCCGACTTTACGTTCGTTTGCCCAACAGAGTTGGCAGATCTAGCCGATTACTATGACGAGTTGCAATCACGCGATGTGGAGATTTACGCTGTTTCCACTGACACTCATTTCACTCACAAGGCGTGGCACGAATCCTCCGAGGCCATCGGCAAGATTAAATATTCGATGATCGGCGATCCACTCGGCAATCTTACCCGAAATTTCGAGTGCATGCGTGAAGATCAAGGGCTGGCTAACCGAGGGACATTCATTATCGACCCAGAAGGAATTATTCAGGTGATGGAGATGACAGCAGAGGGTATCGGTCGAGATGCGGCAGACCTCGTTCGTAAGATCAAGGCAGCGCAGTACGTCCACTCGCATCCAGGCGAAGTCTGTCCGGCGGCTTGGAAGGAAGGCGATGACACCTTAGCTCCTTCCCTGGATTTGGTTGGCAAGATTTAAGTTTTGCTAGGGTAACGAAGAAATACCGCCGGTACATTATCATTTCTGAGAGCAGACTCGTGATCACAGACGAAATCAGAAAAACCTTAAGCGAGTATTTCGTAAATCTGAAGCAGAGCGTCACGCTCGTGATTCAGACCGGCGAACACTCAAAGCGAGCTGATCTTGTCGATTTTCTGGAGAGTGTCTGTGCATTATCACCACTCCTGAAGGTCAAGCATCGTGACACCCATGGGCAATTACGCAGTCCTTTAAGTTTCTTCGTTGAAATTGAGGACGAATCAACCGGTATTGCTTTTTCCGGTATTCCGAGTGGTCACGAATTCAACTCATTCATACTAGCAATCTTGCGCTCATCAGGCAGTCAAATCAAGCTGGATGAAACTGTTCAGACGGTCGTCAAGAGGATTAGTACGCCGATGAGCTTCGAGATTTTTGTTAGCCTGAGTTGTCACAATTGTCCTGACATCGTGCAAACGTTGAATGATTTCGCTCTGATAAACCCCAATATTTCAGCAGAAATGATTGATGGTGGTTTGTTCAAAGAGACCATCGAAGAGCGTAGTATTCAGGGCGTTCCAAGTGTCTTTCTCAACGGCGAACTCTTTGTAAATGGTAAGTTGGATCCGTCACAGTTGATCGACAAGTTGATCGAGATCGATCCATCTATTCGCGTTGCTGGGGGCACTCCGACACTCCACACCCAAGATGTCGTCATAGTCGGAGGGGGGCCTGCAGGTGTTGCGGCAGCCATCTACAGCGCCCGCAAGGGTCTGAGCGTCACAATGATAGCAGATCGGCTTGGTGGCCAAGTCAAAGACACCATGGGAATCGAAAACCTCATCACATTGGCGAAAACCACGGGTCCAGAGCTTACGGTATCACTGAAAAATAATCTCGCAGAATATGGTATCACGGTTAAGGAAAACGTACGAGTTACCGAAATCGATCAGGGAAAAATTAAAAAAGTTCATCTTGGAACCGGTGAGGAAATATCTTGCCGTACAATAATAATCGCAACAGGTGCGCGCTGGCGTGAGCTAGACGTACCCGGGGAAAAGGAAAATGTTGGCAATGGTGTAGCATATTGTCCGCATTGCGATGGACCTTTTTTCAAAGGGAAGCCGGTCGCTGTCGTAGGTGGCGGCAATTCAGGTGTCGAGGCAGCACTAGATCTATCTCGGATCGTAAGTACCGTAACTATTTATGAGTATATGCCTGAATTAAAGGCAGATCAGATTTTGTTGGATCAGCTCAGAACTCGTGATAATATCTCGGTGAAGTCAAATGTGTCGGTGACACAGATCGTCTCCGAAGAGGGTAAAGTAACCGCCATAGAGTACAGCGAACGGGAAAATGGACAAACACATCAGGAAGAATTGTCTGGCATTTTTGTCCAAATCGGGTTGATTCCCAACAGCCAACTCGTTCATAATCTTGTAGAGACAAAAGCTTGGGGCGAAATTGTTGTAAACGAAAGATGCGAAACGTCAGAAACAGGTATATACGCCTGTGGTGATGTCACAACAGTGCCATACAAACAAATCGCCATTGCTATCGGTGAGGGAATCAAGGCCTCGCTATCGGCCTACGAATATTTGTTGTTGAACCAGAATGGAGATCCATCTGCCGCCGACGCTGCTTGATAAAAAAAATCGGTTTGGCCAGATCATCACAGTACAAAAGTCGAGAGTCTCACATATCTGAAGTTTCAATGTGAAACAGTTGCATGCTAGCCTTTCAATTCAACCCCCCAAAATATTGGCCGTCGCCCATCATGGCGGCGGCATTTTCTTTGTGAGTTTCGAATGTGCCTACAATCTCGCGTGTAGTAAATCCAGGATGACGCCCAAGCCACGCATTCTCTTTCTCGCCCGCCGCTACCCGCCTCATATCGGCGGCATCGAGACCCACTGCTACGAACTCTACACCCGGCTCAAAGACCGGGCCGAGGTGCGCCTCATCGCCAATGGCCGCACCTCGCTTATCCATCTGGCCTGGTTTATTCCCTATTGTTTCTGGGTGGCCTTCTGGGCAGTGCTATTCCGCCGCGTCGATGCGGTGTATTTCGGCGACGGGGTCGCCGGATCGCTCGCACCGCTGTTGCGCCCTCTGGGCCCGGCGCGCTTCGTGCTCACCGTCTACGGCCTGGAGATGACCTACAAGAACCCGCTGGCCCGCGCCCTGATGCACGCCGGAGCCCGCGCCTGCGAGAAGGTGGTGGTCATCAGCCAGAACAGCCGCCAGGTCGTCTCCGACAGCGGCGTACCTGCTGGGAAGATCGAAATCATCTATCTCGGCGTCGAACCGCTGCTATTGTCGCAAGAGCAGAGCGCGCCGGTCCAGGCGCGCTTCGAGGAAAAACACGGCGTGCTCTTCGGCCGCGACCGCACCCTGCTGCTCTTCGGCCGCCAGGTGCGGCGCAAGGGCATGGTCGAATTCCTCGAACAGGGCATGCCCCTCTTGGCTGATGATGTCCGGCTCTTTATCGGCGGCGGCAGCGGCGGCAAAAACCGCGAGACCGAACACATCGCCACCCGCCGCCGCGAACTGGGCCTCGAGGACCGCGTCACCCTGCTCGGCGAAATTCCCGACGACGAATTGTCTATGCTCCGCGCCCGCTGCGATCTCTTCCTCAGGCCCAATATCCGCGTGCCCGGCGATGTCGAGGGCTTCGGTCAGACCCAACTCGAATGCATGTACTCGGGCACGCCGGTGGTCGCCTTCGCCGTCGATGCGCTGGTCGAGAGCGTGCGTGAGGGCGGCTATCTCATCGCACCCGACGACTACCCCGCCTTCGTCGACCAGATCCACCACTTCCTGGCCCTGAGTCCTGAAGAACGGGCCGAGGAAGGCCGCCGCTGCCGCGCCTATGTCGAGCGCGAATACACCTGGGACAAAACCGCTGCGCAATACATGGACCTCTTTACCGGAAGGATCTAAAGTCATGCACTTTTGCGAACTCGACACCCCCGCCCTCTGCGTCGATCTCGATGTCTTGGATAAGAACATCTCCGACCTGCAAAGCGCCTGCGACCGCCTCGACATCCCTCTGCGCGTCCACACCAAGACCCACAAAACGCCCGCCATCGCCCGCCGACAAATCACCGCCGGCGCCATCGGCATCGTCAGCCAGAAGCTCGGCGAGGCCGAGCCCATGGCCGAGGGCGGTATCGAAGATATCTTGATCCCCTATAATATCGTCGGCAAACCCAAGCTCGAGCGCCTGACCCGTCTCGTAAAAAAGGAGCTCAGCACCATCAC
>DLVK01000366.1:0-7788 GCA_003444235.1 Rhodospirillaceae bacterium | reverse complement strand
CTTGCCGCAGCCGCTTTCGCCAACCAGACCTAGCGTCTCGCCAGGTTTGATTTCGAACGAAACGTCTTCGACCGCATGAACACGCGCACGCGCGGTGCTCATCACCCCGTCCGTAATATCGAAACGGGTCACCAGATTTTTAACTTCCAACAAATTGCTCATCGGAGCCTCCAAGGAATTCTACTTTGGGCAATCGGCCTATTAGCCAACCACCTTAGGAAATTTTTCGGGTTCGGTTTTGCCGTTCATACTGCCGATGCGCGGCACAGCTCCGATTAACTTTTTCGTATAATCATGCTGCGGGTCATGAAAAATCTGCTCCACGTCGCCATGTTCGACAATCTTGCCGTTAAACATAACGACGACGCGATCCGCCATCTCAGCAATAACCGCCATGTCATGGGTTATGAACAGCACCGACATATCGAATTCATCCTGGATGTCTTTGATGAGATCGAGAATTTGTGCCTGGATTGTCACGTCGAGCGCCGTAGTGGGCTCGTCGGCAATCAAAAGAGCCGGACTGCACGCCAAGGCCATCGCAATCATGACACGCTGACGCATGCCGCCCGAGAGGTTATGCGGATATTGATTGAGCTTGCTTTCAGGATCAGGAATACGAACCCGGTTCAAAAGCGAAAGTACCCGTTCTTCGGCTTCCTCAGGGCTCATATCCAGATGCTGGAATAACCCTTCGGTCAACTGAGTGCGAATATCGAGAACCGGGTTTAGACACGTCATGGGTTCCTGAAAGATCATTCCGATCTCCCGTCCTCTGACGACGCTCATGGTATCGGAATCGGCACGGGTCAATTCCGTGCGGCCGATGCGATCGCTATTCAGATAGATCTCGCCTTCCGGAACATAGGCACCGGCCATGTCGTTCAGCCGCAGCATAGACATTGCACTAACCGACTTTCCGGAGCCGGATTCACCGACAACGCCAAGCGTTTCACCTTTGCGAACCTGGAAACTTACCCCGCGAACCGCTTCGACATGTTTCCCGATGGTCGGAAAATTGACATGCAAATTATCGACCTCGATTAAGACGTCTTGCGCCATTTCACCTCCCTCAGTGTAAAGTTTGTATTGTTGATTTTGTGTTTAGTGGATCGGATACAGGACTGTCCAATTCATAAATTCGTTTAGACTTACCCCTATTGAACGATGTCTCGAGGATTTGTTCACGGAGCCGATCACTCGACTGCTGGTCCATACCGAAATCGTTTAACAGGCGAGCAATGGTTATAAGTGAAGCTCGGCCAGTTTCAATCAAATCTTGCGGCAACCACCAAGCCAATAATTCGTCGACCGTAACCTCGCTCTCGCCGCGCGCTTCGGAAATCGCATATAGAACCTGCAATTCGAACAATGTCACGACAGGATCGTCACGCTGGTTAAGTTTTACGACGTAAGGGTCTGCTCGCCACAAAAATGAAATGAATTGGATCAATGGCACTTCGATCAGTTCGCGCAACGGATCATCCGCAGGGCCCGAGGCATCAGCGGTGCCACGGTCCAGAAAGCCGCGTATGACGACGATGAGTTTGGCCTCGTCGGCACTTAGCGTATTGTAAACTGCCCTATCGCCCCGCATCGGCGCATCCTACCCAAGCCCCAGTTTGTGAATGCGTTTCTGTAGCATTCCAAAACTATTTTCAAGTTCCACGTTGGAGCCAAAACACTTTGTTTGAACGCAGAAAACCTATTGCGACTGCTAATCAATCGCAATATTAAAATCGTTTGGACAATGTGCCTTCATTTTTGAAGTCGAAAAGAAATGCGAACCATAACAACGGGACTTAAATTTCCGGTCTTCGCTTTTCAAAACGATGGCTTCCAACCCCTGGGCACGCAAATTTAAATATCGCGGTTCATTCTGGCTCCCTCAGCAACGAACCAGAATCAAAAAGAAGGAAAACTATGCGACTTAAATATCGACTGGGCGCCGTTTTTTGCATGCTCCTCGCGGCCATTTCAGTTTTGAACTCTAAGGACGCAAGCGCCGAAACTCATACCGTCATGATGTTGCATAGAGCCATGGCGACACCGCAGGTGCGAAACGTCTTCGATCCGCCTGTAATCCGGGTGAAACCCGGCGACACTGTCCGGTTTTTGGCTATCGACAAAGGACACAACAGCCAGTCGGTTAAGGGTATGATCCCGAAAGGCGCAAAGCCATGGAATTCGGCCGTGGGCAAAACCGTCGAGGTGACGCTGAAGGTGCCAGGAGTCTATGGCTACATCTGCACCCCTCATTATACCGTTGGTATGGTCGGCCTTATTATCGTGGAGGGTAAAGACTGGCGCTCCAACTTAGAATCGGCAAAGAAAATCAAGCACCCCGGCCGGTCGCGAACGAGATTCAGAGCCATGTTCCAGGAAGTCGATAAATTTAAGTGACCTAACTCGCCCAAATGGGAATGCGGTTTAAACGCCGGGCCAACGGTGCAACCTCGTGCTACCTATCTGTATTCGGGGAATAATTTGCGATTGCATCTCATTCATTTTCTAAATCATGGCGTAAGACACTAAGTTTTCGAAGAAACTTGCGGCTCGCGTTTAAAAATAGGTTGCGAGTGCGACTCATTCGCAATATGTAATTGAGCTAAGTGTCACAAACTGTTCTGACCACCGGGAAGGATCGAAATGCGATCAATTGCAAAATTCTTTGTCACAACCTTTCTTGTCGTACTGCCGGTTTCTGCTCTCCAAGCGCACGAAGCCATCCCCGCCGGGTCGGGATTTGTGCATGTCATTTCCGATCCAAGTCATTTCTCAGGATTTTTCGTAATGGGATTAATCGGCGGGCTGTTCGCCTATCTCTTCGGCGCACGGACATTCATTGCCGCGTCCTTCCTTTCGGTCGCCGTGTTAGCCAGCCATGCCCATGTACCAATGATCACAGAAGCCGGCGTTTTGTTTTCAATGGGATTTTTGAGCGCCAGTTTGGTAATCGCATTTATCGCCGCTCGCGTTGCCGTAGGAGCTGTCAGACAGTTGGGTATTCGCACTAGCGAACCTAAACATGACTGACACCCGGTTTCCGCAACATTCGCAACTTCTCTAAAATGGAGCCCACTAAGATGATCTTTCGTATGGTTCGCGCTCTCGATACCGTCTCGGATATTCCAGCCGCAAGTGCCCATTGTGATATTCCCTGCAAGATCTACGATCCTTCCACGGCTCTGATCGCAGCACTTTCCGTCGTTCGCCTAATGGATATTATGGCCGAAACTGCCGGTGGCGATAATCCGCAATCCTTGGAGGCGCAGAACACCATTTCCCGTTGCGTTGTCCGCAAGGAAGAAGAAGCGGAGAAGGTTAAGCAGGAGATTCGCATCACCTGGGGCGATTACTTCAAGGCCCCACAGATCGAAGCTTTTCCGGATATCCACGATTTGGTCCACCAGATCATGATGAAGGCCAGCGCCTGCAAGCAAGGTACCGCTCGCGCCGACGGTGAAGCCTTGGTGGAGCTCGTGAACCAGTTCGCAGAAGCTTTCTGGAAGACGAAAGACATCGAGACCGTCCGCAAGACGTGCCCCTATCCGCCCGAAATGCCGACGGTCTACCCCGTCCTTTGACACTTTTCCCCTGGCGTCTGTTACGTATCCAGGGCCAGAGCATGTCACCAGCGCTTGAGGACGGCGACTATGCCGTCGTCAGGCGTTTGCACGCGCACAAGCCATTGTCGGTTGGCGACATTGTCTCGTTCGACCATCCTGATTTTGGATCTGCGGTAAAACGCATCAAAAAACTACGAGGCGAAATGGTCATGCTGGAAGGCCTCGCCAAACGCTCCGTAGAATCCGATCAGATCGGATGGGTGCCCAAAGCGCACGTCAATGGACGGCTGGTTTGGCGCATCGCCCCTTCGCGATTGTCACGAATTTAAGCAACGCAATATTGACAACTACGCCAAGCGCTCCAGATTCTCTACTTAGGGAATTGGAGGTGAGGCATGGCTATCGAATATCTCGAACATATCAATATCCACAGCGAAAATATCGACGGCTTGGTCGACTGGTACGAAGACGTACTTGGCATGAAGAATGGCGAGCGCCCCAACTTCGGTCGCGGGGGAGCTTGGCTCTATGTGGGGGAAAAGCCGGTATTGCACTTAGTGGAGCGCGGAAAAATGGATACAAGCGGCGAGCCGCGGATTGAACACTATGCCATGCGCTGCAATGGTCTCGGCAAGACGATCGAAGCCTTGCGCGAAAGCAAAAGCAGATACTGGGCGAACTACATTCCCGAGACCGATATCGTACAGGTTCATACCTACGATCCCGACGGCAACCATATCGAACTCGCATTCGCCGGGGACGAACGCAGCAAAGACATCAATCTCGGCGCCTATAATGGCGACTAGATCGCCCTACTCTACAGTCAGCGATATCCTATAACCGAAGAAGTCCAGCGTCTCCTCGCCTTTCTTGGTCGCTGTGAAAGCGATGGCGCGTGTCGGCACGACACCGTCGCATGCACGGCTCTTACCGGTGGTTTCACCACCGTCGGAAAAGCTCCCGAGGTCGGTATCCGGCAATCGATCTTCAAGGCTTTCGAAACTCGGCATGCTCTCGCAATCCCGATGGCGGACAGCATACACACTTTTCGTCTCGCCTACCTTTAGGGCGAAGGATTTCTGATACCGGAATCGATCCGCCATGCCGTCAAACGACATGAACACGCTGCTCGCAATCAACGCCAACGCCAAAAAATTTTGTCTGCCCACAGACTCTCTCCTTCACTCCGACGGTGTGTTGCTCACGTCTGGAGGGTCTTCCCACCAAAGACGGATAAATTCGGAAAAGTGCAAATAAGGGACGAAGCAGTTCCACCGGGAACCACCAATTTCCAAATATCGCCTCGCACTTATATGAAAAATCGATCCCGCCATAAATATAATTACAATACACATGTATTCTCTATAAAATGTATCGGGATTATTTGGAATAATAAAAAGTATTACTATCATTAATAAAAGTATTGCCAGTAATATTTTAAATTGTCTTCTGAATTTTTCTTTATTAATAGGTTTGATTGCACATATCGAAGCCAACAAATAGGCTGAAATCATCGATAGCGCGATCGCTTGAGGTAAATACTTCTCGATCATCGCCGATATATTCCTCGTATCCCTATCTTTCACTACTATTCGAAGACCGAGACAATGGCCGATCATCCGGCGAAATAACTGGTTCCAGCCCCTCGATCAAGCCAGCTACCATGTTTGGCACCGCAAGGATATTTTGCTCGAACATGGTCGGGAAAATATTCTCCTCTTCACCAAAAAAGTTTTCTGGATTGAAGTACTTAGTCAGATGCCAAAAGCATTTGTAGTCCCTCGTGAGCAACGCGTCGATTAATGTGGGGGACAGATCTTCGCGGTTGTTTTCGAGATACAGCATCGGTCGGCAACGCTTTAAAGTGTCCGACGCGCCGATAACGACTTCAGCCTCCATTCCCTCCACGTCCGCCTTGATCAAATGGCATTCGGACAACTCCAATGCATCGATGGTGATTTGTGTGATCGGCTCCAATGCGCAATCTTGATCCTGCGGATCGAGAAAGGAAAATCCACCCTGGTTCCCCTCCGCAACAACGCTTGCTCGCGGCACCTCCACCATTGTCTCCGTGCTGCCGACCGCGACTTGCCGGGTCGAGCAATTTTCCAGGCGGTTCAACGCCAAATTTGCCGATAAAAGTTGGAAGTTACCGGCCAATGGTTCAAAGGCGTAGACTTTGCCCGCTGCCCCAACAGTGGCTGCAAAATATACGGTGTGCGCGCCGATATTCGCGCCAACATCCAGAATTGTGTGCCCCGGTTTAACGATGCGGTCGAACAAGCGAATGTCGTCTTCGCTGTATTCGCCATAGTGTTGAAGGGCCCTGCCGATATATGCATCGCGCGTGCTATAGAGCATCAACCCGTATTTACAGCGCCTAATTTCCAACGCGCCGTCGCTAAAAAGAGGAGGTTCGGAGTTCACGTCCCTTCGCCGTCGGAAACCGTATGCAAATGCACGTCACGTTGAGGATATGGAATTTCGATACCTTCTTCGTGAAATGCATCCCAGAGCTTCAGCAGGAATTGGTGCCGCGGGCCGTAAACTCCGTTTTCCGGATCTTTAATCCAAAGAAGAGCGTTGATATCGACGGAACTGTCGCCGAAGCCTGCGAGCCTTGCCCTCGGTGGCGGTTCGTCGACGACCCGATCGACCTCACCAGCCACCCGTTCGATAATGTCCAATGCCTTATGCAAATCGGATTTGTAGGAAATCCCGACCGGAATGCGCAGCATCACGAATTGATCGCTATAGGACCAATTCTCCATCGTCTCGGTAATAAATTTCTCGTTCGGAATCAGATGCTCGATACCCTGCGGTGTAACAATGGAAACGAACCGTGCGCCCATTTTTTTGACCCGCCCATGACCGTCCGTAAGCGTGATGACGTCCCCCGGTTTGACCGACCGGTCGATGAGCAGCAACAGGCCGCTAAACAGATTCGACACCACCTTTTGTAATCCGAACCCAATGCCCAAGCCCAAGGCACCGGTAAAGACCGCCAGCGCTGTCAGATCGACGCCGATAAATTCCAGCGCCAGCAACAACGTGAGTGCAAAGAGTGCGATCTTGGTGATTTGGATCAATAACAGCTGGATCGACGGCGAGAGATCGCGGCTCCGTTTGATACCGCGTTCGATGAACACGTTGATCAGACTCACCAGTTGCAAAAGTATCACCAATGCGATGATGAATTTTATAATCAGCCAGATCGAAATGCTCTTTTCGCCAATGTTAATTGCGGCACCATCAAGCAGTGCAATTATTGGCGAAAGCAGACCGACGATATCCAAAGCAGCCAGAATCCATATCGCGAAGACGAGGAGCCGCCGCCAAAATCGATCGCGGACAATCGTAAGAACGATGTTGATAATGATCCATGCGGTCAGAAGCTTGGCGGCTGTCTTGAACAAATGCTCGGAGTACCGGAGCTGATAGGCAGCGACGCGTGCGAGCACGATGCCGAACCACCAACTCACCGGCAGTATCAGAGAAATCGCAAGTGTCTTGGCGCCCTCGGTAAAGTCGGACAAGCGACCCGAGGTATGGATTTCAGCCACTTTCGGCGCCAGCAGCCGCCGGACAAAAAGCGCCACGATGAACGCAAGCCCAATCACCAAAAACTGTCCACCGGCGGTTGGCGCCAACAGATCGGTATCGATCCATTCGTAAATCGCCGACCAAGCGTCGCGGAAGAGCAATAAAAACTCGCTATTCATGGCCGCTACCATTAGCACGTTCGCCAACAGCCGACGCGTCAAAATTTTAGGAAATTTAGTCGCCCGGCGTGACCATTGCCCTTCGGTTTGGGATTTGGCGTAATGGCGCTGTGAAACCCGCCCGCGCATCAATTGTTATTCGTCCCGCCGCCACCGCCGACAAACCGGCGATTTGGTCGATTCTCGAACCCGTGCTCCGCGCCGGCGAAACCTATGCTCTTCCCCGCGACATGACCCGATCAGAAGCCCTCGCCTATTGGCTTGCAGACGAAAAACAGTGTTTTGTCGCAGAAACCGAAGGGACCGTGCTTGGCACCTATTACCTACGTACCAATCAGGCAGGCGGCGGCGAGCATGTTTGCAATTGTGGCTACGTGACCGACGAGCGATCGCGCGGCCAGGGAATTGCTCGGCAAATGTGCGAGCATTCCCTGCAAACGGCCCGTAAGCTCGGTTACCGCGCGATGCAGTTCAATTCGGTGGTCTCGACCAACGAA
>DLVK01000488.1:0-3702 GCA_003444235.1 Rhodospirillaceae bacterium | reverse complement strand
AAATCCGCCCCTGGGCACCACTTTCCCCCTAAATTATTATTTTAGAATGCGAATTTCCGTGAGTTGGGAAACTCCGGCGGATTCCCTCGCGGATCAAACACGTCATATGCTTGTTCGCCCTTCTGGGGCAGCCTATCATTGCCAGTGAAAGCAACTGGGGGAGGCGAGTGCGGTGCCGTTGGACAATCACGCAAGCGAAATTCAGCTCGATACGATAACCATCCGGCCGATGGCGATGACGATCGGTGCCGAAATACACGGTATCGATCTCACCAAGCCGTTGAAGGACGCGGCAGTCGAGGAAATCTGGCAGGCATTGGTCGATTGGAAGGTGGTGTTTTTTCGCGATCAATCGATGGACAACGACGCTTTCATCGCCATGTCCCGCCAATTCGGCGATTTGACTCCGGGCCATCACGTCTATGGCGGCCATAAGAAATGGAACGAGCTTTATTGGGTCGCGAAGGACCGCCGCAAGACCCGCGGCTCGGGAGAGTTGCTCTATCTGCCCTGGCAGGGATGGCATACGGACGTAACGCCCGCAATCAATCCGCCGAAAGTTTCCATCCTCCGAGGCGAAATCGTCCCGCCCTATGGCGGCGATACCATGTGGACCGATCTCAACGCGGCCTACGAAGCGTTGTCGCCGGTGATGCGCGAGTTCATCGACGGTTTGCGTGGGGTGCATTACTACGCGCCAAAGGCCGGGATCAAACCCAACAAGGATTATCTCGATCAGATGAAGGACAATCTGATCATAACCGAACATCCGTTGGTGCGGGTGCATCCGGAATCCGGCAAGCGGGTCCTCTATATCAGCCCCACATTCCTGCACGAGATCAAAGGCCTGAGCCCGACCGAAAGCACCGCTTTGCTCGATCTGTTGAAGACCCATGCGGTTCGGCCCGAATTCACTGTGCGCTTCAAGTGGGAGCCGGGCTCGATTGCCATGTGGGACAACCGTTCGACCGCCCATATGGCGCCGCGCGATATCTGGGCAAGCGACTTCGACCGCGATTTTTACCGCACCACACTGGTTGGTGATGTGCCGGTCGGTGTTGACGGCGAAGAATCGACGGCGATCGAAGGCAAACCGCTTGTCGCGGCGTGACCAAGCCCCGATTGGTGGTACGCAGCGGCCTAAATTAACCAAATGTCGAATTCGAAAACCGATGTCGCGATTATTGGTGCCGGTATCGTTGGCATTTCGGTCGCGAGTTATCTGAAAAGAGCTGCGCCCGAACTCGGGGTGGCGCTGATCGACCGTGCCGCGCCAATGGCACTGACATCGGCCCAATCAGGCGAAAACTACCGAAATTGGTGGCCGCACCCGGTGATGAAACAGTTCACCGATCATTCGATCGATTTGATGGAAGATTGGGCACGCGAAACCGATAACGCTATCCAGATGACCCGCCGCGGTTATCTGTTGGCGACGCGGACTGCAGATGCAGATG
The DNA here is from genome assembly GCA_003444235.1 of Rhodospirillaceae bacterium. Lineage (GTDB taxonomy): Bacteria > Pseudomonadota > Alphaproteobacteria > UBA8366 > UBA8366 > UBA8366. The sequence goes on along the minus strand of DLVK01000488.1, from coordinate 2,245 downwards.
CACTAAAGTCGGAATTATTGGCTGGCTACCAAGCCGACGGCGAGGAAGAAATACGGCTCCACGAAACGCCTAGCACTTATGAACCGCCGATCAGTGCCGATTGGCGCCAGGCTCCCGACGGCGTCGATATGCTATGCGGGTCGAGCTTCATCGCCAGCCAATTTCCGTGGATCGATCCGGAAGTCCAATCACTGGTCCATATCCGCCGGGCCGGTGCCATTTCCAGTCAGCAAATGGGTCAGGCCATGCTCGATGAATTTCGCGCGGCCGGGGGAAACCGGATAATGGCCGAGGTCACAGGGATCGAGCGCTCGGCGGATTTTTTGCTCTCTCTATCGTCGGACCGGTCACCGTTGCGGGCGGGGAAGATCGTCAATGCCGCCGGACCGTTTATCAACGAGATCGCAGCGATGCTCGACATCACTCTGCCGGTGACGAACGTCTTGCAGCAGAAAATAGCATTCGAAGACGTGTCCGGTGCAATTCCTCGCGATATGCCGTTTGGTATCGATCTCGATCCGCAGGTGATCGATTGGTCCGACGAGGAAAAGAATTTGCTCGGCGGCGATGAGGGATTGGCGTGGCTCGCGGCCGAAATGCCGGGTGCGATCCATTGTCGGCCCGATGGCGGCGAGGGGGGTAAATGGGTCAAGCTGGGCTGGGCTTTCAATGAAGCCGAAGAGGCGCCAACGAATGAGCCCCGGCTGTTCGATCATTTTCCGGAGATCGTGTTGCGTGGGGCGGCGCGTCTGAGCCCGGCACTCAAACGCTATTACGGGCGGTTGCCGAAAAACCGTATCCATTACGGCGGCTACTACACCCAAACTGCAGAGAATTGGCCATTGATCGGACCGATGGGGGTGGACGGCGCCTTCGTTGCCGGGGCGCTTTCGGGTTTCGGCACCATGGCGGCCTGTGCTGCCGGTGAACTGACGGCGGCATGGATATTGGAAAACAAAATGCCGGACTATGCCTCCGCGCTGTCGATGGCGCGTTACGAGGATGCCGAGTTGATGGCGGCCTTGCACGCGCAAAATAGCCGTGGGATGCTTTGAGTTCGATGGGAGCTTAAGGGAGGCGATTATGCAAATTACACCGCTCGGCAAAAATACCGGCGCGGAAGTTACCGGCCTAGACCTCAAGCAACGGCCGGATGCGGAAACCGTCGCCAAGCTGCGTGATGCGCTGACGCGGCATATTGCGCTTGTCTTTCGTGACCAGGAGCTGACGCCGCCCGAATATGCAAAAGCTGTGGAGATATTCGGCGAGCCGATGAGAGGCCAATATGCGGCCGAATATGCCATCGAGGGCACGTCGATGGTCACCAATGTCTCCAATCAGCATCGCGACAAGCAGGGCAAACGGGTGATGCACGGCCGGATTTGGCACTCGGATCAGACCCATAGGAAATACCCGCCGAATTACACCGCACTTTACGGTGTCACCGTGCCCGATGAAGGGGGCGACACGGGGATTCTCAATACCCGTGATGGGTACGAATCGCTGCCCGAGAATCTCAAAAATCAGCTCGACACCATGGTGATGCATAATCTGGTGACTTCGGGCCGGGCTCGGCTCGCGGAATCGACCAAGAACTTCATTCTTTCGAAGGAGGAACTCGCTCGCCAAGCGCGTTCGCATCCGTTGGTGCGTGAGCACCCGGAAGCCGGCACCAAGGCGATCTATTTCCACGCGATCAAGATCGACCATATCGATGATATGACTCCGGAAGAGACCCGGGATTTCATTCAGGAGTTACTCGATAAGATCGAGACGCCGGAGTTTCTTTATCGCCATAAGTGGCGCAAGAACGATCTTCTGATTTGGGATAACCGCTCGGCCCTGCACCAGGCTTTCTTCGATTACGATTTGAGTCAGGAACGGCTGTTGCAGCGCATAATCCTGAAGGGCGAACCGCCTTACGGGCCCGCGATGTCGAAGGAAGAGGCGGCCGCAGCAGCAGAATAAGTGCGGCGGCGCACCGAATCCCGTTTAACTGTCTGTCGTCCCCGGAAACGTCTTCTCGCGTTCTTCCGCGTCTTCGGCCTTGTTGTAATCTTCATCGAGATGGCCGGTATCGCCCGGCGGACTTTTGACCGTGAAGAAGGTCGCAGGACCGTTGATGGCACGGCTCCGATGCTTGGTGTTACGCGGGATATGGATCATGTCGCCGGCTTTGACGATGCGCTCGTCGTCATCGAGGATGTAATGCAGCTCACCTGACAAGATATAGGTGAATTGCTCT
>DLVK01000031.1:0-13902 GCA_003444235.1 Rhodospirillaceae bacterium | reverse complement strand
GTCTTCCTCGCCGGTGATGCGGCCGCATCACCGGCGAGGAAGACACGCCCTTTCGCAAAACTCTCGGCAACCCGCTGATGGGTGACATAGATGTTGGTGTGCACAAGGTCGTAGGTATCGTCCTTGGGAAAGAATTTCTGCATCCGCTCTTCCGCCGCCGTGGGGTTTGCCACTGCCTCGTCGCTTTCGTCCACATCGGTCGGAAACACCGCGCGCCACAGGCCGGGCGGACCGTCGCCCGCAACCTTGAACAGATTGCACCACTCGTCCGGGTCGGCGAAATAATTGCGGTAGCAATAGTCGCGGGTGCTCTGGAAATCGAACGGCGTGGTGAAGACGACGAAACGCTCGGGCCAGGTGAAGCCTTCGAACTCGATATCGGCCGCCTTCCGCACCGCGCTTCGTCCCCCATCTGCGCCGATCAAATACGCACCCCCTTCCGAACGTTCACCATCGGCGCCAGTTACGGTCGCCGTTACGCAATCTTCGTCCTGCGCCAATCCAGTAACGGCTTCGGAGAAACGCACCTCCACATGGTCGAAACTCTCCAAACGTTCATATGCCAGCTTGGCAAGTTTGAATTGCTCGCATTGGACGACGTAAGGAAAATCGGTCTCGTCGGCGAGCAAGCCATGATCGAAATTGGCGACCAAGTCGCCCGTCGGCCGATCCCAAAACCGGAACTCGTCGCATTTGAGTCCGAGCCGCTCCACATCCTCGGCCAGATCGAGCTCGGCCAGCATTTCCAGCGTCGCCGGATGAGTGGTCGCCGCACGGGGATCGTCAAGCAGGCGATCTTCTTTTTCGTACACCGTGACCGGAATTCCTTCGCGGGCCAAGCGATAGGCCGAGATCAAGCCCACCGGCCCGGCACCGGCGATCAGGACACGTTCACGGTCAGATGCCGACATCGGCTCACGCGGCCCAAAGATCGCTGAACTCGGTCGCCACCACGTCCTCGTACCCAACGGGAGCCGAAAGAATACCGATTTCCGAGGCGAACCTGTTCATGCCGGCGACGAAATCCTCGCTCACCACCGGATCGTAAAAATCGAGATCGCGGGCAACCACATCGGCAATCATCGACGCCTCTTCGGCGGGGAACAGCGCCTCTCCCACCGGCGTGGCCTGGGATACGTCGGCTTTCAACGCGTTCTGCGTCGCGATGATGGCACGGATCGCGGCTTTCGCCGTTTCCGGATCGCGGTCGATCAACTCCTCGGTCGTCGCCAGAACCGGCTGCGTGTAGTTAAAGGCTGCCGGCGGCCCGTCGCCGCGACGCACGTCCAACACCACATCGCCAAGTCCCTTTCGGACGGCAATTTCGGCCCCCATACCGTTGGCCCAGAACCCATCGATCTTCCCCGCCGCCAAGGCTTCCGCCGCGGTCACCCCGAACGAAACGCCGGGCCGAACCGCACCCGGTACCGGGGCGATATCCACCTTGTCCTTTTCGATGTCGATGCCCGCCTCTTCGAGCAGACGCCTGAGCCCCATCTCGACCCATGGTGCGGCGCCGATGCGCAGACCTTTGACCACTTCTATATCGCCTTTGCGGGCACCGAGTTCCTTTTTCAGAACCAAAAACCAGTACATGCCGTGGGACAGGCTCGCCAGCAGCTTCACCCCTTTCCAATCGGGGAAAGCCGCGAGCGCCGAATGCGACGAACCTGCGACGAAATCGAGTTTACCATCGCGAAGCTCCTCATAAGACCGATCGACCGGGAAGACCAGATCGAGGGTCATATCCAATCCTTCGGCCTTGAAGAACCCAAGCTCGACCGCCGCCGGCGCAGGGAAATACGAGTTGGAAATCAGATCGGGAACGGCGATGCGCATTACGCTTCGTCCGCGTCGTAATAGTAATGAAGCTCGTAGAGGATACAGCCGGTATCGGATTTGAAAGGCCCGTGATGAACGCCGGGCGGACGGCAGGCATAGGTTGGCGCCAGAAACTTCTCGCCGCCGTCGCCGTTTTCGTCATTTCCGACGATGAGATCGCCCTCGACCAGATAGACCTCTTCCCAATGATCGTGCACGAAGGGGACGGTCGAATAGGCGCCGGGCTGGAACCGCAATAACCGCGTGCGACTGCCACTCTTGCCGTCCTCGTCGATATCGGCGGCGAGGATCTTCTGTTCGATGCCGTCGGGATAACCTGCCGGGCATTCCCAGCCGCCCTCCATATCAAGCGCCTTGAATTCCATATGCGGCTTGCCTTTACCCATCGCTCACTCTCCCTTCGGTGTGTCTTCCTTGTTGAGGAATTCTATATCGTAATCGAGCGTCATGCTGCGCCCCAGAACTGGATCTTCGAGCACGGCACTAAACCGCGTGCCCGGCCGCACGCCGCCGATCACCGCCAACGTACCGCCGAACATGATCGTGCCCGAGGCCAACGATTGGCCGGTTCCCGCATAAAGCTCGATAAGGCGGGCGGGCTCCAGCATATTGGCGACGCCTCCCTGTTGATAGGGCACGGTCTCGCCGTCGATCACCGCTTCCGACTTCAGTAACAACTCGTCCCAATGATCCGCCACCTCGTCGAAACGCCAGAGCGTTCGCCCGACCGGCTTTGCGCACATTTGTTTCGAGACCGCGACGTCGTAGGCTTCCACCTTGCGGTCCGTATGGTCCGAGGCGATGCCGATCCAAAGACCGTCTTCCAACGCCACCATGCAAAACTCCACCTCACCGCTGGAATCCGGCCCGACCACCTGGATGCGGTTGCCTTGGGTCAATTGCTCGGCCGAGGCACGGTAGAAGCAGGGCGCGGTCGCCGGGCGTGGAATGCCGATCTCCTCGAGCTCTGCCATATGCTTTTCCATCGCCTCCTTGTCGCGCCCGGTCCACCCGGCGATGACGAGGTTTGCAACGGCGACCGCACGGTTTTCGGACCCGCCGTCGGTCACGCATTCGAACTCCAGATTTGAAGGAACGCTCATTCCCACCCCTGCTTGCTTGGTTTTGCGGCCATATTGACGCTAAACTTTTCGCAATGAAACACCCAATCGAGGGGAGGATCATGAAAATCAAATCCATTACCCCCGTCGGCATTTCGACGCCGCTCACCGATCCCATCAAAATGGCCAAAAATACGGTCACTCATGCACAGAGCCTGCTCGTCCGGATCGAGGATACGGACGGCAATATCGGCTGGGGCGAGGCCTCGGAAGCGCCGATGAAGAACGGCGAGAGCGTTCCCGGCAGGATGGCCGCGGTCAACCATATGATGCCCCGGCTGGACGGGCTCGAACTCGAGCGGCCGCAGGATTTTTTCGACGCCGCCCGGCCGATGATCTACGGCAATGACGGCGCCATCGCCGCGCTCGACATTGCGGTCTACGACCTTTTCGGCAAGCGGGACGGTGAGCCGATCTACGAACTTCTGGGCGGCAAGCAGCGGGACCGGGTGCCGGTGCTCTGGATGCTGGCGGCCAACGAAACCGAAAAGGACGTGACCGCCGCCCGGCAAAAGGTGGACGAAGGCTTCATCGCCTATAAGGTCAAGACGGGCATCAACCCGGCCGTGCAGGACCTGCCGCGGTGCCAGGCGGTGCGCGAGGCGGTCGGCGACGGCCCCCGTATTTCCGCCGATGCCAATATGGGCTTCGCCTTCGACGAGGCCATTGCTTTTGCCGAAGGTGCCGACGACGCCGGACTCGATTTCATCGAACAGCCCATCGACGCCACCAATCTCAACGGCATGGCGGATATCACCGCTGCCGCCGGCTCGGTCGGCATTTGCGCCGACGAAGGCATTCACAACCTCTCCGACGTGGAGGCCCACCACATGGCCAAGGCGGCGACCGGCGTCGGCTTCAAGGCGATCAAACTCGGCGGCATCACCCGCATGGTCGAGGGCTCGGAACTCGCCGACCAATACGGCTTTCACGTCAATATCGCCGGCAAAATGGCGGAAACCGCCATCGCCAGCGCGGCCATCGTCCATGTGGCCATGGCGATCCCCCAGGTGAACTGGGATATGAGCGCCACTTGCCAATACGTCCAGAAAGACGTCGCCAAAAACCCGCCCATCGCCGTCGACGGCCACCTTTCGGTGGACGACGCGCCGGGGTTGGGCCTCGAGCTCGACGAAGACGAGATCGAACGGGTGACGGTGTTACGATAGGAGTCCGATCCATGACCGAATATGGCGCCGCCGATCTCAATCTCGGCATCACCGAGAAACTCGCGGGTTACCTCGCCACGCTCGACTATGACGATCTCAGCGACGACGCGGCCCATGAATGCCGGCGCGGCATTCTCGATTGGCTCGGCTGCGCCCTGGCCGGCAGCGCCCACGAGACCATCGACACCCTGACCGGCGTGCTCGCCAAGATCAGCCCTGCGGGCAATTCGACCGTGATCGGGCGCAAGATGAAACTCGGCCTTCTGGAAGCGGCCATTGCCAACGGCCAGATGGGCCACGTGCTCGATTACGACGATACTCATCTTGGCGGGGGCGGCGTCCATACTTCGGGCCCGTTGATGGCCTCCCTGCTGCCGCTGGCGGAAGCGCGCGGGATCGACGGCAAAACCTTTATCGCCGCCTATGCGGCGGGCTTCGAAGCCGCGACCCGGACCGGCATGGGCATGCCCGCCCATCACGATGGGGGCTGGCACCTGACCGGCACCATCGGCACCGTCGGCGCAGGTGCTGCTTGCGCCCGACTGCTCGGGCTCGACGGTGAGCAGATGGTGCATGCCTTCGGCATCGCCGCCACCCAGTCCGGGGGCATGCAGCAAAACCGCGGCACCATGTGCAAGAGCCTGCACCCGGGCAAGGCGGCCTCGAACGGCCTGCTCGCGGGCATGCTCGCCGAGGGCGGGTTCGACAGCTCCGGCGAGATTCTCGAAGGCAAGAAAGGCTTCTGCCGCATTTTCAGCACCGTCACCGACGAAGATGCGATCCTATCGGGCCTCGGCGACAGCTTCGCCATCACCGACAACGGCTACAAGCCCTATGCCTGCGGCGTGGTGCTCCATCCGGTGCTCGACACCACCATTCATCTCGGCAAGGAAAGCGGCATCGCCCCGGACGACGTGGCGACGCTCGAGATCACCGCGCACCCGAAAGCGGTCAGCATCACCGGCGTGCAAAACCCGCAATCGGGGCTCAAATCCAAATTCTCGATCACCCATGCCAGCGCCGTTTCCTATATCGACGGCACCGCCGGCCGCGGTCAATTCTCCACCGACCGCGCGCTGGCTCCCGAGGTCGTCGCGCTTCGAGAAAAAGTCACGGTCCAGACGGACGAAAACCTGCGCCTAGACCAGGCCATCGGCACCGTCACCGCCAAGGACGGCAAAACCGCCACCCACACGACGGAACACGCCACCGGAATGATCGACAACCCCATGTCCGACGATCAGATCGTGGCGAAGTTTCTGGATAATGCCGCGCCGGCGGTGGGTGAAGAAACGGCGGCTGAGATCAAGGAGATGGTGTGGGAGTTGGAAAAGGCTGACAACCTAGTGAAACTGATGAAATTACTGGGATAATTTTATCCCCCCCAAAACCCCCGCCAAACTATCCACCGTGTTCAACCCTTCGATACCCTCGATCATTTCGATGGCCTGATCGATCTCGGCCTCTTTGAGCACGAAACTCGCGCAGTCGCGGAACTTGTCTTGTAGTTCCGTGTCGGTCAGCGGGACTTCCTTGTTGCCCTTGGAGATTTTGACCTGCTTTTGCACCGTGCGGCCGTCCTTCAGGGTCGCGTGCATGTCGGCGGGGCGGCAGCCCATGCTCCAGGCCTTTTCCGCCGCCTCGTCGTGATACATCTGCACCTTGGGCATGAAATCCTGGATGACCGGATCGTTGACCGCCTCGTCGGTGAAGGTGTTGAGGTAGAGACGGCCATCCTGGATCATCCGCGCCACCGTATATTGCATCGAGAACTTGCCCTGATAACCGGTGGTGGGCGCGGTGTAGGAGAGCTTGTCCATGGTGTATTCGACGACGCCGATGTCGATCTTCTCGATGTCGTCGAGGCTCACCCCCTCTTCCTCGCGGAGCAGCTTCGCCGCGTCGATACCCGTATGGGCGGAGATGCAGCAGGGGTGATATTTGATCGCCAATCCCCACTCGGTCAGGTCCCAGAGCGTGCCGAGTTCGTCATAGGGCTCCATGTCGCAGGGCAGGTCCTTCGCGAAGACTTCGTTGAATTTGACGTGCCCGCCGATGCAATCCTTCGCCGCCGTAAAGCCGAGCTTGGCGAGTTGCGCCGCCTGGATGCCGTTCCGCGCCGCGAGGCCGCCATGAAGCGGCTTGGTCATGGTGCCGAAATTCCCCACATGGCCCGACGTCATCGACGAGCAAATGCCGAGCGCCATTTCCAGCTGGTCCCCATCGAGCCCCAGCAGCTTGCCCGCCGCCGCACAGGACCCCATGGAGCCAATGGTGCCGGTAGCGTGCCAGCGGGCGCGGAGCGAATGCAACGGCTGGATGGATTTGCCGATCTTGGTCATCACCTCGAAGCCGAGCGCATAGGCGGCAAGCACGTCCTTTCCCGCACTTCCCAATTGCTCCGCAAGAGCGATGGTGGTCGGCACCAGGCTCACCGACGGATGGCCCACGAGCGGCCAGGTGACGTCATCGTAATCGAGCGCATGGGCGGCGGACCCGTTCACCATCGCCGCGTGGTCCGGCGCGGTTTTGAATCCGTGACCCCAGACGGTGGCGATCCCCGCCCCTCCGGAAACAGAGCGCGCCCAGTCGGCGGGGATTTGGCCCGCCGGGTCCTTCGCGCCCGCGAGCGTGACGCCGACACAGTCGAAGGTTGCCCGCCGCGCTTCCGCCAAGGCTTCGGGCGGAATATCCCCGTGATTGGTGTTGAGCACGAAATCGACGATTTTATCGGTATAGGTCGGCATGGGACTTCCCTTCTATCGGCGGATAGCTAGCGAACGCCCGCAATGGAGCGCCCGACGCTCCGCGGGTCGCGGTTACGGAATTGGCCGGATTCGACGGCGGAGAGAAACTCCGCGGTCAGACGATTGAACAGCATCGGCTCTTCAAGATTGATCGCGTGGCCCGATTGCGGCAGCACGCTGAGCCAGGCGGACGGTATCGTCCGTTTCATCATCAGATTGGGCTCGAGGCAGGGCTCGTCCTCGTCACCGGTCATGATATGGGTCGGCACGTTCATTTCGCGCATCCCGTCCTGCAGATCGTAGACCGACGGGCGCTCGCCCTGGACGCCGAGGAAGGTATTGGCGGACCCGAGCGGGCTGTGCTCGTGGAAGCGTTCGACGAACGCAGCGTACCCACGCGGGTCCTTGTTTTCGAACTGGACCCGCGTCGGACCCGCCACATAACCGGCGCCCACTTTCCCCATGCCATCCTCGATGAACGATTTGGCGACCGCAGCGGTCTCTTCCTTCCAACTCTTCTTGTCGTTGCCGGAGCCATAACCGCAGCCGGCGACGGTGATCGAGAATGCCATCTCCGGATAGGTGAGCCCGAAATGGAGCGACGCGAAGCCGCCCATGGAGAGGCCGACGATATGGGCCATGTCGATGTCGAGGTGATCGAGCACGTCGCGGGCATCGTCGACCGCGCGTCCCTGGCTGTATTGCTGCCAGTCCTCGGGCACATCCGAGGGCGGATAGCCGCGCGCGTTGTAGATGATGCAACGGTGGGTGCGGCTGAAATAGCGGACCTGGGGCTCCCAGGAGCGAAGATCGTCGGCGAACTCGTGGATGAACAGGATTGGCGTGCCGGAGCCCGCTTCTTCGTAATAGAGCTTTACGCCATCATCGGTCGTGGCATGTGCCATGCCATCCCCCCTAAAAATTCTTTTGGCTATCCTCTTCTTTAGCGGGGGAGTTTAGCACGTCTTTGGCAGTCTGGTCGCCTGCCGCCGTGTCGGGCGCAGGCGTGTTTTCGGGATCGGAAAAGGGTTTGACGCCGGCACCGGCGGCCCATTTCAGCTGATCCACGGTCACCTTCTGACCGCGGACCGGCAGCACGGTTTCGATATCGAGCTTGCGGTCTTCGATAAATTTCCAGAGATGGGCCTGGGTCGGATTGACATCTTCGGGAGCCAAAGGCCCGCCCAAAATCTTCTGGCTCGAATAGGCGCCGGCGACGATCAGCACCTTCTCTTTCGGCAGATAGGCGATGATGTTCGATTCCGAGAGCGGACTGCCCTTCAGCGTGTAGAGCTCGATGATGCGCTCCGCATCGATGATTTTGAACTCATCGCCCATGGTGAGAAAGCGCGCTTTGATTGCCGTGTTGGACAGCGGGTCGGGCGAAATCGAACGTGCGGTGGAATAGGCTTCCGCATAGAAGGTGCGATTGCTCTCGTGGGTCAGGATCGGCACCTCTTGGTAGGCGAAGGCACGGAGCCCGCCGGAATGATCGAAATGGTGGTGCGAGTTGATCACGAAGCGGATTTTCTTCTTCGGGAATCGCGCCCACACCGCTTTCAACACCGCGTTCCCCCGGGCCACGCTCACCGGCGCCTCGAATACGACCACGTCTTTTTCCAGCTCGACCTCCACGCTGTGGTGCGAACCACCGCCAATATAATAAATGCCGTCGGCGACCTTTTCGGTCGTGGTTTTTACCTCATTGGACTTCAGCTCGGCCGGAACGTCGAGAAAGACGGGCAAATTGGGGCTCACCGTGTTGAGCTCCAAATCGTAGGCGGTCTGTCCAGCGAAATTGAAGATGATGCGCGCCGGGTGCTTGATCCCGTCGAAAACCTTGTAGCCGGTATAAAGCGTGACCACCGACATGTCGTTCAGCACTTCATGGGCGATCTGCGCTTCCACCTTACGCAGCAAATTCTCTTCCGGATCGAACCAGCCGATGGCGCGGAACAGGCCCGATTTCTCGACCGCGACCGTGTACCATTTCTTGCCGCCGACGGTGACCAGATTGGGTCGACTGCCGGCCGCCTTCGCCGCTTTCAATAACCCGTGGGGGGACGTCCAAAGCCAATGCTGGCTACGGGCGGGACTGCGCGCGGGCCGTACCTGGCCACGCAGTTTCCGCCACGCGGTATCGCCCTTGAGGTACCAACTTCGCACCAACAGGCCCCTGATCGGCTGAAACCCTGCGCCGCGCGGCGGATCGAGCACCTGTTCCAGCGGCATTTCCACCGCCAACGCCTTTGCCTCGAAATCGATCCGCTGGGTAAGATTGACGATCTTGAATTTCGGCCAATCTTCGCCCGCAAGGGCACTGCCGCCGGGATGGAAATAGGCTCCGCCAGCGCTGAAAGACATGGTTTTGACCTTGTCCGTGCCCATTGCCTGGATCAGATCGTCAAGATCGACCGCATGCAGCGGCGCGGCGCTAAAGACAAGGGCGGTTAGGAATGCAGCAATACGCAGCAAAAAAGTCCCCCAGGGCGGACACAGATTCGTGGCGTTGGCGGCATAATCTCCGATATGATCCAATTATCGGTACAAAAATATCAAAATCGGCCTAAATCATTCTTAAATCTTAAGGATCAAGGGTGGGCCTACAAAAGCGTTAGGGAGAAATCATGCGTTTTGTGACATTTGAGTCGGACGGCTTGCCCACATTGGGCGTACGGCTCGGCGACGAAGTGGTGGATTTGTCGAAAGCGGACCCGAGTTTACCGGGTACGTTGGCGGGTATTTTGGAGGCCGGCGACGGCGCATTCGAGGAGGCGCAAAAGGCCGCAGAAGCATCGGATGAGCGAATTCCGTACGAAGGTCTCTCCTTCTGCCCGGTCATTCCGCGCCCGTCCAAAATTATCTGCATCGGGCTCAACTATGCCGCCCACGCCGCCGAAGGCGGTCACGACCGTCCGACCTTTCCGTCTTTCTTCATGCGCGGTGCAACGAGCCTTACGGGCCACTTGAAACCGATCGTAAGGCCGAAAGTTTCCGAGACGCTGGATTACGAAGCCGAACTCGTCGCGGTTATCGGAAAGCGGAGTGAACGCCATACCCCACAAGACAAGACGCTCGACCTCGTGGCCGGCTACTCGATGTTCAACGAAGCATCGGTGCGCGAATGGCAACGCAAGACGCAGCAATATTGCATCGGCAAGAATTTTGACGACACCGGCGCTTTCGGACCCGACTTCATCACCGCCAATGAACTGCCTGCCGGCGGTGCGGGCCTATCGATCCAGTCTCGGCTCAACGGCGAGGTGATGCAGGACGACAACACGTCCAACATGATGTTCGACGTGTCCGAAGCCTTGATGCTGTTGACCCAATGCATGACGCTGGAACCGGGCGATATTTTGGTGACCGGCACGCCGTCCGGCGTCGGCCATGCTCGCAAGCCACCGGTTTGGATGAAAGGCGGCGATACGGTGGAAGTCGAAATCGAAGGGATCGGCATTCTGCAAAATCCCATCGTAGACGAAGAATAAGGAACCTATCTGGAGGCAATCTTAAGGAGAGGGAGATGGAAAGCACCGATAAGATCAAGGGCTGGCACGCTCATATTTACTTCGACAATGACGAGGATCGCGACAAGGCAAAATCCTTCATGGATTTGGCAACCGCGGAACTCACCGAAGCAACCGTCGGAGATTGGCGCGACGAAGGACGCGGGCCTCACACGGTGGCGAATTTCATGATCGAGTTCATGTGCGACCAGTTTCCGACAGTGGTGCCCTGGCTTTCCCTAAACCGCGAAGGATTGAGCGTATTGGTGCACCCGATGACCGGCGATGCGCCGAACGATCATTCTACCTACGCTATGTGGATGGGCGATCCGCTGGAAGTGCGGCTTGATCGGTTCAGCGGCCGCCACGATTCAAAATTCGGCCTTTAGGAGGTGCAGGATGGCGGAAACCGGCAAGATCGACAGCTATCACGCCCACATCTATTACGACCCTGAGCAAACCAAAGACACCGCGGCTGAAATTCGCGAAGCGCTGGCGGAAAAGTTCCCCGGCGCTGTGATCGGCAACTGGCATGACGAACTGGTTGGCCCTCACTTGGTTTCGATGTACCAGGTCAAATTCGATGTGCCGCTTTTCCCGGAGATTGTGCCGTGGCTTTCGCTCAACCGTCAGGGACTGAGTATTCTGGTACATCCGCAAACCGGTGAATCGAAGCCGGACCACACGGATTACGCCATGTGGATGGGCGAGCGACTGGCAACCAAATTTGATTTGGACGAGGAAAAATCGTCCGAAAAAGCATAACTAAGGGGACAATCGAATATGGACTATACGACGCTCGGCAATACCGGGCTCAAAGTCAGCGTGGCCGGCCTCGGCTGCGGCGGCAACAGCCGGCTCGGCATGCGAACCGGCAATACGGAAGCGGAATCGATTGAGATCGTACGCACGGCCTATGACCTCGGCGTCAATCTTTTCGATACGGCGGAAGCCTACAAAACCGAACCGATTTTGGGGAAAGCCCTGAAAGGGCTCGACCGCGACTCCTTCGTGCTCACCACCAAAGCCAACATCGGTAAGGCGGACGCCCCGCGCTCCGGCGAAGACATACTCGAATGTTTGGAGAATTCTCTGAAGAACCTGCAGATGGACTATGTCGACGTCTATCAGATTCACGGCGTCCACCCGAACCGCTATGACGAGGTGATGGAAAACATCGTGCCGTCTCTGCAAAAGGCGAAGCAGGACGGCAAGATCAAACATATCGGCATTACCGAAACCTCTCCCAACGACCCCACTCATACAATGCTCGAACGTGCGGTCGACGAAGGGGTCTGGGAAGTGATGATGCTCGGCTACAACATGATGAACCAGACTGCGCGCGAGAAAGTGTTCCCGAAAGTCATCGACAACAAAATCGGCACGCTTTTGATGTTCGTTGTTCGCAATATCTTCAGCCAGCCCGACTATCTGCGGAATACGGCGCAAGAGCTGGCATCGGAAGGCAAAATTCCGGCCGAATTCGCCGAGAAGGACAATCCCCTCGATTTCCTCGTTCATGAGGGCGGGGCCGTAAACGTTACCGACGCCGCCTATCGCTTCGTGCGCCACGAGCCCGGCGTCAATGTGGTGCTGTTCGGCACCGGCAAGAAAGCTCACCTGGAGGCAAACATCGCCTCGATCACGAGCGGCCCGCTGCCCGAAGACGACGTGAAGAAACTCTATGCGCTCTTCAATTCTTTAGTCGGTGTCGGCTTCGATCTACCCGACAAAGGATCGACCGTCGGCGTAATCAAATAGCCAAGCGCAGCCCTACCAGAGTTGAAGTCTGCTCACTCCTATGGCGTTGAGCTTCCGGATTCCGGTACCATGACCGAACCAGCGGGAGGTTGCAGCATGGATAAAGACCAAATCGCCTTTATGAGTGTCGACGAACAAGGGCGCCTGATCGAAAGCGGCGAGCTATCGCCGGTCGATCTCGTGCAGCTCTATCTCGATCGCATCGAACGCTATGACAACGTTCTCCATAGCTGGATCACGGTCGCCGGTGAGCAGGCCTTAGCCGCAGCCAAAGAAGCGGAAAAGGAAATCGCCGCCGGCAACTATAAGGGGCCGCTTCACGGGATACCCTTCGGCGTCAAAGACCAAATGACCACTAAAAGCGTTCGCACGACTATGGCCTCGGTCATTCAGGACAATTTCGGCCCCGACGAGGACGCCACGGTGGTCGCAAACCTAAAAGCGGCAGGCGCCATATTGCTCGGCAAAAACAACATGCACGAGTTCGGCAAGGGAAGTTCGATCAGTTTCCATTACGGCGAGCCCAAAAACCCTTGGAACCTGGAATACGAAGCGTCGCATTCCTCCACCGGATCGGGAATTTCGGTCGCGGCCGGCTTGTGCTCGTTCTCTATCGGCGAAGATACCGGCGGTTCGATCCGCGGGCCCGCCTGGGCCAATGGCGTCGTCGGCATTCGACCCACATATGGCCGCGTCAGCCGTCATGGCGGACTGATGTATGCCTGGACCCAGGACACTTTCGGCCCGGTCACGCGGACTGTTGCGGACAACGCGTTGGTCATGGAAGCAATAGCTGGACATGATCCGAAAGACACCCTCACAAGCACCCGACCGGTTCCCAACTATCAATCCACTCTCGACGGCGACATCAAGGGGATCAAACTCGGCTTGGTGAAAGAAATGTCGACCGGCCAGGAACTTCACCCGGATGTGGAAAAATCGATGAACGACGCGCTCGAGGTGTTGCGGTCGCTTGGCGCGGAAATCGAGGAAGTCTCGCTACCGAAGGCGAAGTATGCAGTGCCACTGCAGATGCTGACCTCGGATGCGGACGGTGCTGCAATCTTTCTGGAAAATTGGTTTCGCACCGATTGGGACAGGTTCGATCGCGGCACGCGAACCCGCATCGGAGCTGCCGCGTTAATCCCGGCGCCAATCTATAATCGGGCTATGCGGGGCCGCGCATTGGTACGCAACGAAATTCTCGCGAGCTTCGATAAGTACGACGGCCTCCTGGCATTGATGAATTTTATTCCACCTATGAAGCGAGGAGATTCGGTGGAAAAACTGAATAGCCAGGACGACGTTGCCCAACGCATGTTTAAATCGCGCCGCATTTGTACCTACCCCTTCAGCGTCGCCAATGTCCCCGCACTATCGGTGCCGACCGGATTCACCGACGAGGACGTGCCGATGTCGATACAGGTCGTTTCCAAACCCTATGGCGAAGAAACCGTTTACCGCGTGGCTCATGCCTACGAACAAGCAACCGATTGGCACAGCCGCCATCCGGATTTGGAGAAAACCGTAATCGCGGCAGGAGGAACGTCATGAAATTTTCCAAGGACGATATTCGCACCATGGCCCAAGCGGTAAACCTCGAGATCGAGGATGAAGAAGATTTGAAAGTCATGGCCATCCGGCTTTCGAGCCTGCTGGAAGCGATGGAAGAGATCGAAAAGCAAATCGGCAAAGAGATCGACGAAATCGAGCCGGTCCCGCCGGTCTATCCAACCGAACCTTTTTGACCTCG
>DLVK01000243.1:0-10037 GCA_003444235.1 Rhodospirillaceae bacterium | reverse complement strand
GTGGAAGTGCTGCCGGATCTCGACGGAGACGGCGACAATGACGATTCCGAGGCCGCCTAAGGTGTTATCCCGCAAATTTGTTCGTCTGGCAGCGGTTGCCCTTTTCGCCGGAGTTTTTGCAAGCGCCTGTGAGATTGGTCCCGATGGGCAACTGACATTCGCTGTCGATCCCGCACTCTTTGGCGGAAGCGCTCCTGCCGAAATCGAAAAGAAGGATGCAAAGGCAACGGTGGATATGCCGACGGCGATTACGCTCGGGATTTCGAAACTCGACGAAAACGGTGCCAAGGAATTTAAGGGTCAAAAGGCAGAGTCACTGGTGCGCGTCATCGGCCGGCCGGACTTCGTGCGCCGGGATGGGCCCGCCCAGATCTGGCAATATCGTTCCAGCGCCTGCATCCTGGATCTGTTCGTTTACGGAAAACAAAGCGAGCAGAAGATTGCCCATTCGGAACTGCGCGGCAGCGCCGTTGGTAAAGCGCCGGCAAATGGATGTTTCGCGAAATTGTTAGAGGGCCGAATCGGCTCGAAACACGCGCTGCGCTCGATTAAAGCGTCTTCTCTTTAAATCCGCACAAATCGCTAACGACACAAGCCGGGCATTCGGGTTTGCGCGCCTTGCACACATATCGGCCGTGAAGAATGAGCCAATGATGGGCGTGGCGCATATATTTATCCGGCACCACGTTTAAAAACTTATTCTCCACCGCCAGGGGCGTTTTTCCGGGCGCCATGCCGGTTCGATTGCCAAGCCGAAACAGGTGCGTGTCGACGGCAATCGTTGGCTCTCCGAATGCGATATTCAGCACCACGTTCGCGGTCTTGCGACCGACGCCGGGTAGTTTCTGTAGGGCGTCCCTGTCTCTCGGCACCTCGCTGCCATGCTCGTCTATCAGGATCTGACTGAGCGCGATGACATTTTTGGCCTTGCCGTTAAAAAGCCCAATCGTCTTGATGTAGCCTTTGAGTTTGCGCTCGCCGAGCTCAACCATTTTTTCGGGCGTATCGACCACCTTGAACAAAGGCCCCGTTGCCTTATTGACGCCCACATCGGTCGCCTGCGCGGACAGCACCACCGCCACCAGCAGGGTATATTCATTGACATAGTGGAGTTCGCCTTGGGGGTCGGGCCGTTCTTCCTCGAGACGGCGAAAGAACTCTTCGATGCGGGTATTTTGCATGGAGAGAATCCTAATCGCCCTTTGTCCTATAGCCAAGACCGAACCTTCATTTTTCACGAATTTTCATTAAGCTGGACAGGTCAGGACATGGAGGTGATAAACTTCCGCCATGAATGGTGAGACTCCAACCTTCGATTCTCGGCGAGATGTATATTTCGCCGCTGCGCTTCGGCCCAATCGTAGCCTTAACGCGCCCGGTTTCTGGATATTGATGGGTATCGCGTCTGTTTTTGCACTCGGCATTGGTACCGCATTTATGTTGGTCGGCGCATGGCCCGTATTGGGGTTCTGCGGCCTGGAAATATTACTGCTCTACTGGGCATTCCGAGCCAATTATCGGAGCGGACGCGGAGGCGAAGATCTGCAATTGACCGAAAAGGTGATGGAGGTCGTACGCACATCGCCTTACGGCCAAACCCGGTATTGGCATTTCGAACCAACCTGGCTGCAGGTGCTGATCGATGATCCCCCCGAACACCACAGCAAACTCAAACTGGCGAGCCACGGAAGGTCGTTGGAAATAGGTTCCTTCCTAACGCCCCAAGAGCGTCTACAGGTCGCTCACGCGCTGCGCGACGCACTGAACCGCTGGCGGCGGCGCTAGTCCGACTCGTCCCTTTCGATGTCGTCAAATTTGAAACCTGCGCATTTGGCCGCGCTATGCGCCTTGGTGCTTTTTTGGAGCCTGGCATTCGTGATGCTGAAAATCGCCGTCGCGACGGTGCCGCCGGCAAGCGCTGCATTTTCACGCCTGCTGGTTGCCGCGGTGATGTTGTGGGCGATCATGCGGTTGATGGGCCAACGGTTGAGCTGGAACCCGACACATTGGCGCTACTTTCTGTTGCTCGGCTTTATCGCCAACGCACTGCCATTCCTGTTGGTCCTACACGGAATGCGGCATATCGATTCGGGCCTGGGTGCGATCCTTATGGGAGCAATGCCCGTCGTAACCGTGGTGCTCGCGCATTTCTTCTCCGACGGGTCGGAGAGGCTGACGCCAAGGAAGACCATTGGCGTCGGGATCGGGTTTGCCGCCCTGCTGTTGCTCATCGGGCCGGCCGCGCTGGAAGGACTGGGCCGTCATGTGTTTGCGGAACTCTCGGTAATCGGCGGTGCAATCTGTTTCGCCGTTGCCGCTGTGGTAACCCGCCGGGCCCCGGAGCTGCCGATTTGCACCTTAAGCGCAGGTGCAATGATCACCGCAACCCTCTGCGCACTGCCCATCGCTCTCATTTCCGATTGGCCATTTTCCATCTCGCCGGACCCCAAAGCCCTGTGGGCACTTCTTTGGCTCGGAATATTTCCCACCGGCCTGGCGACCCTGCTTTATTTCTTCGTCGTCCTTGGGGCAGGCACCGGATTTTTCGCCATGAGCAACTACCTGGTACCGGTTGCCGGCGTATTTTGGGGCGTTCTGTTTTTGAGCGAGCAGCCGGATTGGCAAAGCCTTGCAGCGCTCGCGATGATACTTGCGGGAATTTGGCTCGTGGGACCCGCTCAAGCAAAAAGATAGGCCAATTTTCGATTAGGCCCGTCTAGTCGTCGAAACCCAACACCGATTTCATCGAATAGAGGCCAGGTGCTTTGCCTTGCGTCCAAAGCGCGGCACGCACCGCGCCAGAAGCAAAAACAACTCGCGACGCCGCCTTATGAGTCAATTCGATACGCTCACCCTCGCCGGCAAAGACCACCGTGTGATCGCCAACCACGTCGCCGCCTCGCAGGGTCGCGAATCCAATCTCCCCTTTCGGCCGGGCGCCGGTGTGACCGTCCCGCACGGCCTGTTTCACATCCCCAAGGGCCACTTCTCGGCCGGCTGCAGCCGCCTCGCCCAGCCCGATCGCGGTTCCCGAAGGTGCGTCGACCTTATGGCGATGGTGCATTTCGACGATTTCAATATCGAACTCCTCGCCCAACAGGCCCGCCACTTGCTCTGTCAGTGCAAGCAACAAGGTGACCCCGACGCTCATATTGGGCGCACGCACGACCGGCACGGACTTTGCCGCACCGGTGATCTCCGCCTCCTGCGCCGTATCAAGGCCCGTGGTGCCGGCAATCAAGGCCGTGCCGTTCTCCTTGCAGAGAGATGCATACATTGCCGTAACTGCGGGCGCGGTGAAGTCGATGATCGCATCCGCCGCCGCGACCATGGCCGCCGCATCATCGCTCAGGGGCACGCCAATCTCGCCGATTGCGGCAAGCGTACCTGCATCCTGGCCCAGAGCCGGATGGCCTGGCGCTTCAGTCGCCGCGCAAACTGTGCAACCCGCAGTCTCGCTCACCTGGCGGACGCACATTTGGCCCATCCGACCAGACGCGCCGACAACGCCGATTTTCATATCATTGGCCATGACAATTTCTCCCGTTAGGTCGGGATGTAGCACAATGGACTGGAAATTGACAAAGCGGAGAATTCACCCCTACTCGGTCAAATCTTCCCAGATTTCCTTCACTTTGCTGAAAAAACCCTCGGACATGGGGCTATGCGACGCCTTGCCGCCGGAATTTTCAAACTCCTTCAGCAGTTCCTTCTGCTTCTTGGTGAGATTAACCGGCGTTTCCACGGTGGTTTCCACATACATATCGCCGCGGCCCTTGCCGTTCAGTACGGTCATTCCCTTGCCCTTGAGCCTGAACTGCTGGCCAGTCTGGGTGCCGTCGGGAATGTTCATCTTGGCGCGAGTGCCGTCGATCGTCGGCACCTCGATCGACCCGCCAATCGAGGCCGTGGTCATTGGGATCGGAATTCGACAGAAAACATCTGCGCCTTCGCGCTCGAAGATACGGTGGCTTTCGACACCGAGGAAGACGTAAAGATCGCCTGCCGGAGCGCCCCGCAAACCGGCCTCACCTTCGCCGGCAAGCCTAATCCTGGTTCCATCCTCAACGCCGGGCGGAATGTTTACCGCGAGGTTTTTCTCCTTATGCACCCGTCCGGAACCCGAACACGTACCGCAAGGGTTGTCGATAACCCGTCCCTGGCCCTGACATTGCGGGCACGTTCGTTCGATGGTGAAAAAACCCTGCTGGCTCCGCACCTTGCCAGCACCCCCGCATGCCGGACAGCCGATCGGTTGCGCCCCTTCCGCGGCGCCGGACCCGCTGCAATCACCGCAGCTGACCGTCGTGGGAACGCGAATTTCGACCTGCCGCCCTTTGAAGGCGTCTTCCATGGAGATGGTCAAATTGTAGCGTAAGTCAGCCCCTCGCGACGCGCCGCCCTGACGTCCGCCGCGCCGGTTACCGCCCATAAAATCGCCGAACATTTCATCGAAAATATCCGAAAACCCACCGGAGAAATCGAATCCGCCGGCCCCCGCCCCGCCACCTTCAAATGCCTCGTGGCCGAACCGGTCGTACGCAGCCCGTTTGTCCTCGTCCTTAAGGACTTCGTAAGCTTCGTTGATTTCCTTGAATTTGGCTTCCGCCTCTTCGTTATCGGGATTGCGGTCCGGGTGATACTCCATGGCAAGCTTGCGATAGGCACTCTTCAACCCATCGGACTCGCAGTCGCGCGAAACGCCGAGCACTTCGTAATAGTCGCGCTTTTCCATCGCCACCCCTTAAAACAGGTCGGCCCGGAACATTATGCGGCGGGCGCCAAGACTGGTGCGCCGCCTGTTCCGAGCCCAACGACCAGCCCCATTAGGATCCGGTCTTTTTCTCTTTCTCGTCGCTATCGTCGTCGACTTCCTCGAAGTCCGCGTCGACGACATCGTCGGCTTTTTCGGCTTCGCTCTCGGGCGCCTCTTCCGATCCGCCGGCATCGTTGGCCGCCGCTTCTTCCTGACTCGCCTTGTACATGGCTTCGCCGAGTTTCATAGAGGATTGCGACAATGCTTCGGTGCCCTTTGTCATCGCTTCGAGATCTTCCGCCTCGATCGCTTCCTTCAGGCTCGCGACATCCTTTTCGATTGCCTCTTTTTCGGAAGCATCGATCTGGTCGCCAAACTCGCCAAGGCTTTTTTCAGTCGCATAGACCAAACTATCGGCGTTGTTCTTGGCTTCGATGATTTCGCGTTTCTGTTTGTCTTCGGACGCGTGTTCTTCCGCTTCCTCGACCATCTTGTCGATATCGTCGTCGGACAGACCGCCGGAGGCTTGGATTCGGATCTGTTGCTCCTTGCCAGTAGCTTTGTCCTTAGCTGACACGTTGACGATACCGTTTGCATCGATGTCGAACGTAACTTCGATCTGCGGCATGCCGCGCGGCGAGGGCGGAATTCCAACCAAATCAAACTGGCCCAGCACCTTATTATCGGCGGCCATTTCGCGCTCGCCCTGGAAAACGCGGATGGTGACCGCTGTCTGATTGTCTTCGGCTGTCGAGAAGACTTGGCTCTTCTTGGTCGGGATTGTGGTGTTACGGTCGATCAACCGCGTGAAGACACCGCCCAACGTCTCGATACCCAGCGATAGCGGTGTCACGTCGAGCAACAACACATCTTTGACGTCACCTTGCAGTACGCCAGCCTGAATCGCAGCACCGATGGCAACCACCTCATCGGGGTTGACACCGTGACTCGGATCCTTGCCGAAGAAATTTTTCACCGTCTCGCCGACCTTCGGCATCCGGGTCATGCCGCCGACCAGGATCACCTCATCGATTTCGCTCGCCTTCAGACCGGCATCCTTAAGCGCCTTCTGGCAGGGGTCGATGGTGCGTTGGACGAGGTCGTCGACCAATGCTTCCAACTTGGCCCGGCTGAGTTTGATGTTGAGATGCTTCGGGCCCGCCTGATCAGCAGTGATAAACGGCAGATTTACATCGGTCTCCATCGCGCTCGACAGTTCGACCTTGGCTTTTTCACCGGCTTCCTTCAGCCGTTGCAGCGCAAGCTTGTCTTCGCGAAGATCGATCCCGTTTTCCTTCTTGAACTCGTCCGCGAGATAGTCGACCACGCGCTGATCGAAATCCTCACCGCCCAAGAACGTATCGCCATTGGTCGATTTGACCTCGAACACACCATCGCCGATTTCGAGAATCGAAACGTCGAAGGTGCCGCCGCCCAGGTCATAGACCGCGATGGTACCGCTGCCCTTCTTGTCGAGCCCATAGGCGAGCGATGCCGCCGTTGGCTCGTTGATAATGCGCAGAACCTCGAGCCCGGCGATTTTACCGGCATCTTTAGTCGCCTGGCGCTGTGAATCGTTGAAATAGGCAGGCACCGTGATGACAGCCTGATCGACACTCTCGCCCAAATAGGCTTCCGCGGTGTCCTTCATTTTTTGCAGCACAAACGCACTGATCTGGCTCGGCGCATATTTTTCGCCCGCGCATTCGACCCATGCGTCGCCGTTTTCGCCTTCGATGATCTCGAACGGCGCCAGCTCCCGATCTTTCTCAACCTCGGCATCGGTGAATCGCCGGCCGATTAGACGCTTAATCGAAAAGAACGTGTTTTCCGGATTTGTAACCGCCTGGCGCTTGGCCGGATGGCCGACCAATCGTTCATTGGTTTCGGTAAACGCCACCATGGAAGGGGTTGTGCGAAAACCTTCAGCATTTTCAATTACTTTTGCTTGGCTTCCTTCCATGACAGCGACACAGGAGTTTGTCGTGCCCAAATCGATACCAATAACTTTTCCCATCAAAACCTCATTTCTGTCGGCAGGCCAAACGATCGGGCAATGCCTCGCGGCAACCTCTAAATCGGTCTTGCTATTTGCCTTTCCCCGCGGCCTGTTCGTCAGCGCCGCATTTTTGGCCCCCGGCTACACCGGTTTGTTGTTAACTGCCCGAGATATAGGCAGCCGGGCGGTACTCTGCAACCCATCCTTCGATAAGAAAATTTAACCCCTCGATTGGACCGCAAACGGCGCTAAACTTGTCCAGTCGCCATACATATGAGCTTTGCCCGTGATTTTGTCCGCCAGCTACAAAACCGACATCCCCGCCTTTTACTCGGAATGGTTCCGCTCCAGGCTGCGAATGGGCCTTTGCGAGAGCAAGAACCCCTTTAATGGCAAGATTTCTCAAATTTCCTTGGATGCCGAGGAGATCGACGCAATCGTCTTTTGGACCCGCAATATTCACCCGTTGCTGGACTATTTGGACGAAATCCGCGCGCAAGCCCCATTTTCGGTACAATTCACCATCACAAACTATCCCCGCGCCCTCGAAACCAGCACCATCGCATGTGAAAATGCAGTATCCGACTTGCGAAAACTGGCTAATCTCTACGGACCGAAAGCCGTTGTCTGGCGCTACGATCCGATTTTGTTTTCGACGCTGACACCCGCCGAATGGCACCAAAAGAATTTTGCAAAGTTAGCGCGGGACATGGCCGGTGCGGTTGACGAGGTCGTGGTGTCATTCGCGCATATTTACCGCAAAACCAAGCGTAATCTGGATCAAGCCGCCGAATTTCACGAATTTCACTGGATTGACCCCGACGGGATCGAAAAGGAAGCGTTGCTCGAAAATTTACGGGACATTGCCGATCTGAATGGGATTCGGCTCACCATATGCGCCCAAAAGGAATATCTGGTGCCGGGAGTCGATCTCGCGCGATGCATCGATGCGGAGCGCCTATCCGAAATCGCCGGCGCGCCAATCGTAGCGCCGAAACAAGGCAACCGTCCTGACTGCCTCTGCCACAAGGCGAGAGATATCGGCGCCTACGACAGTTGCCCCCATGGCTGTCGCTATTGCTATGCGGTCAATAATCACACCGCAGCAAAAGCTAACTATCGCGATCACCAACCCGAGTTCGCAATGCTTGGAAAACATTGAGGTTAAATGGAGAATTAGGCTTGGCCGCGCTCAGGCGGTCGTGTCCACATGCTCCACATCGTCCGGGGGCTCGTCCGCAGCGCCTTTTGCAATCGCCACCATAGCCGGTCGCAGCAGGCGATCATGCATGACATATCCAGGCTGCAACAATTCGACGATGGTGCCCGCAGGCTGGCCCGAATCTTCAACCTCGTACATCGCCTGATGGTAATCGTGATCGAATTTTTCGCCGAGCGGCTCTAACTTGGTCACACCGTGTTTTTCGAAAGCGGCAAGAAATTCTTTCTCGACCAACTCCACCCCGACCACGAGATTTTTAACCGCTTCATCCGATTCTTTGACGTCATCGCTAACTGCATCCAAGGCGCGGTGCAGATTATCCGAAACATTGAGCAGGTCCTTCACCAGCGCGCTGGGACCGAATTTCTTCGCATCCGCCACATCGCGTTCCGCACGGCGGCGGGTATTTTCTGCATCCGCCAGGGCGCGCAAGCTTCGGTCCTTAAGGTCGGCCAGTTCCGCCTCTAGCTCCGCTACCCGTGCGTCCGCAGAAACATCTTCGTCCTTTGTATCGACCACGCTGTCTTCGACGATCGGCGAACCGAGTGATTCCTCTTCCGCGCCGTCCGCATTCTGCTCGAGAGATTCGTCCGACGCTTCTTGTGATACGTTAGATTCGGGAGAATTCTTTTTATTATTTGCCATAAGTCCTGCCTGTTTTTATCCGATCAATCGGCCAACGATCTTTGCCGTGTAATCCACCATTGGGATCACCCTTGCATAATTTATCCGTGTCGGACCGACAACGCCGATAGCACCAATAATCGCTTCATTACGATTTTTGAAAGGGGAAATGACCATGGAACAACCGGCGAGCGAAAACAATTCGTTTTCAGCACCAATAAAAATCTGCACTCCCTCCGCATCGTCCGCGGCTTCGATCAGGCCCAACAACGCCTCTTTGGTCTCAAGCGCCTCGAAGAGGGCCCTAATTTTTTCCAATTCCTCAAGCGCGGTCACATCCTCGAGCAATTTGGCCTGGCCGCGCACGATCAATACTCCGTCCTCGCTGTCGCCGGACCAGGTTGCGAGACCCGCTTCCACAACTTTTTGGGATAGGGAATCGATTTCCGCACGCTGGGTTTGGATTTCAAGGTTCACGTCCGCAGCTGCCTGATTGAGATTGCGGCCGACAAACTTAGCCGAAAGATAGTTCGACGCTTCGATCAGGCTGGATGCGGGCAAACCAAGCGGCAAATCGATAATCCGATTCTCTACGGTCCCGTTTTCGAAGACCATAACCACCAGCGCACGGCCGGGGCCGAGTTGCACGAATTCCACATGGCGTAAATTATCTTCGGATTTCGGCGCCATCACCAAGCCCGCACAGTTCGATAGGCCGCCCAAAAACGACGATGCCTCCTCTAGCACCTGGTTGACGCTGCGGCCGGCGCCGACGCATTTCGCTTCGATGTCGCTGCGATCTTCCGAACTGAGATTGCCAACTTCCAGCAGACCATCGACGAACAGCCGCAGGCCTTGCTCCGTCGGCAAACGCCCGGCGGAGGTATGTGGCGCGTAGAGCAAGCCGAGCTCCTCCAAATCCGCCATCACATTGCGGATCGATGCGGCCGAGAGCGATAATTCCGACAACCGCGATATGGTCCGCGAGCCTATGGGCGAACCGGTCGCTACATACGCTTCGACCACATGCTGCAGTACGGTTCGCGCGCGCTCGTTCAATTCCTCAATCATGATGACCAAAATCTAGTGTCGCACCTGGGCAGCGTCAATCTGACCGGACTTTTAATCGCTCAGCGATCTCGCTGGACGAAGCCCCGTCGCCGGGATAGCTTCTCGCCAACAATTTGGAGAAATCTCAATGCGTCCATCTGGTAGGTCGGCAGACCAACTCCGCGCGGTTTCGCTGGAAACCGGTGTTTCGAAATATGCTGAAGGCTCATGTGTCGCCAAATTCGGCGAGACACATGTCCTTTGCACCGCAAGCGTCGAAGACAGTGTCCCGCCTTTTTTGCGGAATTCCGGGCGCGGTTGGGTGACGGCGGAATATAATATGCTGCCGCGCTCGACCAATACGCGCTCTAACCGGCGACGCACCG
>DLVK01000004.1:6603-6878 GCA_003444235.1 Rhodospirillaceae bacterium | reverse complement strand
CCCTGTTCCATCGCAACGTCGAGTACATCGTACAGAACAACCAGGTGCTACTGGTCGATGAGCATACCGGGCGCACCATGCCGGGCCGTCGTCTGTCCGAGGGCCTGCATCAGGCTATCGAGGCGAAGGAAGGTCTGCAGATTCAGGCCGAGAGCCAGACTCTGGCCTCCACTACCTTCCAGAATTATTTCCGTCTGTACCAGAAGCTGGCCGGTATGACCGGTACGGCGGATACCGAGGCCTTCGAGTTTCGTCAGATTTACGGCCTCGACGTG
>DLVK01000004.1:5997-6234 GCA_003444235.1 Rhodospirillaceae bacterium | reverse complement strand
CTGGTTTATCTCAGCATCGAAGAGAAATTCGCCGCTATCGTGGCCGATATCAAGCATTGCATGGAGCAGGGCCGCCCGGTGCTGGTAGGTACTGCATCCATCGAGTCTTCCGAGGTGGTGGCGCAACTGCTCAATCGTGAGAAGGTGCCGCACAAGGTCCTCAACGCGAAGTTCCACGAGAAGGAAGCCGAGATCGTGGCCCAGGCGGGTCGTCCGGGTGCGGTTACCATCGCCACC
>DLVK01000004.1:0-5903 GCA_003444235.1 Rhodospirillaceae bacterium | reverse complement strand
AAAACTAAACGTGAAAAATACAATGCGGTTATTGAAGAAGTAACCAAACTTTCACAAGCGGGTCGCCCGGTATTAATTGGTACTACTTCGGTAGAAATTTCTGAATTGTTAAGTAGAATGCTTCAAATTAGAAAAGTACCACACAACGTACTAAACGCAAAATTACACAAGAAAGAGGCAGATGTTGTAGAACAAGCCGGACAAAACGGTATGGTGACCATCGCCACCAACATGGCAGGTCGTGGTACCGATATCATCCTCGGCGGTAACTGGGAGGCCGAGGTCGCGGCCCTCGAGAACCCCACCGAGCAGCAGATCGCGCAGATCAAGGATGAGTGGCAGCTACGGCACCAGCAGGTGCTGGAAGCCGGCGGCCTGCACATCATTGCCTGCGAGCGTCATGAGTCCCGCCGTATCGACAACCAGCTGCGCGGTCGGTCCGGCCGACAGGGCGATCCCGGCGCCTCGAAATTTTTCGTCAGCCTGGAAGACGATTTGATGCGCATTTTCGGTTCCGAGCGAATGGATAAGATGCTGCAAAAACTCGGCCTGGAAGAAGGCGAAGCGATCATCCATCCGTGGATAAACAAGGCACTCGCGAAAGCGCAGGAAAAAGTTGAAGAACGCAATTTCGAAATCCGAAAACAGTTACTGCGCTTCGACGATGTGATGAATGACCAACGCAAGGTCATTTATGAACAGCGTAAAGAATTGATGCGCACAGACGATGTCAGCGGCACGATCCTTGAGATGCGCCATGATCTGATTGAAGACCTGGTCAACCGTCATATTCCCGAAGCCGCGATGCCCGAACAGTGGACAATGGACGAGCTACATGATGACTGCGACCGCCTGTTCAATATGGACTTGCCGGTCGCCGACTGGGCCTCAGAGGAAGGCATCGCCGAACAGGAAATTTGCGAACGAATTCGCGACGCGCTGGACACCAAGATGGCCGAGAAATCGGCAAATTACGGTCCCGATATGATGCGGCTTGCGGAAAAGAGCCTGCTACTCCAACTGCTCGATCAGAATTGGAAGGATCACTTGCTGCAGCTCGATCATCTGCGCCAAGGCATCGGACTTCGCGCCTATGGGCAGCGCGACCCGCTCAACGAATATAAAAAGGAATCCTTCGAGCTATTCGAAGAACTTCTCGCCAGAATCCGGGAATCGGTGACGTCGGTGCTCGCACATCTCGAAATGGAAGCACAAATGCCCACCGTCGAACTCCAACAGAATGCTGTGCCTGAAATGCAGGAGGGTCGCGAAGATCCTTATCTCGCAACGGGCACCGATGGTGTCCCGGTCGAAGCAACAACAACGGCAACTACCGTCCGCAGCCGCCAGGCGGCAGAAATGATCGATCCCAACGACCCCGAGACGTGGGGGAAGGTGCCGCGCAATGCGCCGTGCCCCTGTGGGTCTGGCAAGAAATACAAACAGTGCTGCGGTAAAATTTAACCGCGCATCAAAAAAGATCCGTAGATCGAATTAGAATTCCACTTTTGGTGCAGGGCCGGACGCGGTTACGCCATCCGGTTTTCCGACGACGACGACAGTCAGTGCCGATTGATCGAGCAGCTTTTTCGCCAGCTTCTTGATCTTCGCCCGACTCACGGCATTGATGAACTTCTTCCGGTCTTTGAGATAGCTTCGCCCAAGCCGGTAATACTGAAGCGTTGCCAGCAAGTTGGCGATTTTATCCGAACTTGAAAAGCGAAGCGCGAAGGAACCGTTGATGAAACTCTTGGCATTTTTCAGCGCCAATGCATCGACTCCGTGTTCGGCCAAGCGTTGCCATTCCGCCCGCAATACCTTCAACGATTGCGCCACCCTCGCATTAGCTGTCGAAAGCCGGCCTGCCAGTAGCGGTGCCTTCTTGCGCGGGCTCAAATAGGTAAATACCGAATAGGCGAGCCCACGTTTTTCACGCACCTCATTATAGAGGCGTGAGGTAAAGCTCCCACCGCCCAAAATATGGTTGAGAACGTAGGCGGTGTAGAACTCCGGATCTTCGCGAGCAATGCCTCTCTGACCAAAAAGAACGACACTTTGCGGCACCGCCTTCTCGATCACGTATACCGCGCCCTTACGGGGAATTGGTGCCTTCTTAAGCGTTGACCGCTTGCCTTTGGCAGGCAACGCCCCAAACATTTCATCCAAAATCGGCTTCAAATCCTCCGGCGAAATATCTCCGACAACACTGACGATCAACCGATCGCGGGTCAGCCGATTGGACACATACTCGCGCAAGTCCTCGTTCTTCAGGGCAACGACGGACTTTTGAGTCCCGGTTGCGGGGCGGGAATAGACATGATCCCCATATATCGCCCGCGACCAAACCCGACCCGCAACATAGCCCGGACGGGACGAGCGGGCTTTCAAGCCGGTCAAAAGTTGCGCCCGAATACGCGCTACCGCTTGCGCATCGAACCTTGGCTTCGCGAGCGCCAAGGCGGCGAGTTTCACAGCACTCTTCCGATATTTGTTGAGCGTCTTCAGACTGCCACCGAAACTGTCTTTACCTACGCTGAAATTAAGCTGGATCGACTGATTCTCGAGCTGGCGTTGGAAGGCCTGGCTGTCGAATTTGCCCGCGCCTTCATCGAGCAGAGCGGACACCATATTGGCGCGACCCTCTTTGCCGCTAGGATCCGTGGCAGCGCCGGCATCGCGAAAAATGAAATGCATGGATATCAAGGGGATCGAGCGGTCTTGAACCAACCACGCTTTGATCCCGCTTGGGCTGGTTACGGTTTTTATCTCAACAGCCTGTGTCGGACCCGAGACACCCAGCAGGCTGATAATTGTCAGTCCCAAAAATAGCGTCCGCGGACTCATTTCTTGGCCTCCGGCGGTGCCGGCAACAATAACGCAGTTACGGACCCCTTGCGGCCAAGCACCTGCTTAATCGCCTTGTTCACATCCGCAACGGTAACCTGAGCGATACGGGCAGGCCATTGCTCCACATCGTCAATGCTGAGACCGATAGCTAGCGCCTCACCGACGATCGTCGCCGGTACGTGCAAACCGTCGCGGACAAATATGGCCGCATTCTGCAAGCGCGTTGCAGCCTCCGAGACTTCAACTTTCGTGACCCCGTCTTTCAGTAAGCGGGAAATTTCCCGTTCCATCGCAGCTTCCACATCGGCCACCGACTTCCCGGGCAATGGGGTGCCGTAAAACCCGAATGCGCCAGGACCTCTATTCTCGCCGTCGTACCAAGCACCCGCATTTGCCGCAATTTTTTGCTCGACGACCAGAGACCGATAGAGGCGGCTCGTCGTGCCGCCGCCGATAATTTCCGCGAGCACATCGAGAGCATATGTTTCGGCGAGCTGACCGGTATTAACGCTCGGCGCCATGAATCTGCGCGACCAGCTTGGCTGGCGCACCTGATGATGCTTGAGAGTAATGCGCCTGTCGCTTTGTTGCGGCGGTTCGGCCCAACGGACGCGCGATGGCAGTTTTGCCGCCGGAATTTTTCCGTAGAATTTCTCCACCAACGGCCGCACCTTTTCGACCGTGACGTCGCCAGCAAAGACCAAGATCGCGTTATTTGGCGCATACCATTGGCGATAAAATGCAATCAAATCATCCCGGGTCAAATTTTTAATTTCGTGGGTCCAGCCAATTACCGGAACACGGTAAGGATGATTGAGATAAAAAGCGGCGTTTACTTCCTCGCCAAGCAGCGCGCCAGGATTGTTCTCGACCCTGCTATTGCGCTCCTCGAGAACCACTTTCCGTTCGGGCTCGACGTCATCGGGCGTCAAAACCAAATTTCGCATCCGGTCGGCTTCGATCCGCATCATGATTTCGAGACGATCGGCGGCGAAGGATTGGTGATAGCCGGTGATGTCTTGGCTGGTGAAGGCATTTTCCTGACCGCCGTTGCGCGCAACTATGGCGGAAAACTCACCGGGCTTGAGTGTCTTCGTGCCTTTGAACATGAGATGCTCGAAAAAATGGGCGATACCCGATTTGCCAGGGGGTTCATCCATCGCACCAACTTTGTAGATGATGAGCTGAGTCACCACCGGCGCGCGATGGTTCGAGATCACCACGACCTGCAGACCGTTTTCGAGGGTAAAGCTTTTCGGGCTGAAGACCTTCGCTTCGACGGCGATGGCGCCAAACACCCAAAGAGCAAAAAACCAAACCGATATAAACCGCACGAAACTACTCAGTCGCATCGATCCATGCCGCGAATTGCTGTCTCAGACGACGTCAATTTTTCTTGGTAATGGTCGAGCCGTCAGTCGGGTCCTTGCCCAACGCTTCATTCCGGCGGAGCCGTTCCGCTTCATTGGACGGGTCTACGACCGCGTCTTTCTTTTGGTCCGATTTCCAGAACAACAGAGAATCTACGAAACCTGAGTCCTCACGCACGATCCCACTTTCGCGGGCTACCGCATCGCGGATCGTGGGATCCACATCGAGCGCATCGGCCTTATGGAGCAATGCCCGCTCACCGTCGGACCGATTGTCGTTGGGATCGCGTTCGGGAACCGCGCCGCGCGTGCGTGTAGTGCGACCGAATAGGCGCCGGCGTGCCTGTTCGCGCGTTTCAACCTCGTTTGGACGCTTCGCGCCGGCGCGTGGCGGACGCAGCGAAAAGTCGGGTGGCTGTGCCAACGGCGCACGGCTCACAACGCCGAATTCATCGGGCCCTGTATCGCGAGTACCGTCGAATAAAACGCAACCGGAAACGAGAAGTCCTGCCAAAGCAGCGGATAATCCAACCGAGAAGGCCGTGCGCATCGTCTCAATCACTCCGTTTTCGCTATATTCACGGTTACCCATAGAGTCTAAATGGGTTTTTCCCGACGTTCAAACAAGCTTTCCAAAATAATTATCACGACGCCGACAGTGATCGCAGAGTCGGCGACATTGAAAGCGGGCCAATGATAACCGAAAGCATGGAAATCGAGAAAATCGACCACCGCCCCATGGATGATACGATCGACCAAATTCCCAAGTGCGCCCCCCATAACCAATCCGATCGAAATTGCCGTAAGCCGGGTTTCGGCGTTTTTAAGCCAGAAAAACAAAAATACGATGATCCCGACGGTAAGTGCACCCAACAGAATCGGCCCCCAGATCGAGTCGCTCTGGAAAAACCCAAAACTGACACCGCTATTCCAAACCAAAACCAGGTTGAAAAAACCCGTAACCTCGAGCCGTGCGGGCGGCTGCATGACCCAAAGAAGAATTATCCACTTGCTCAACTGATCGAGTACGGCAATGGCCGCCGCAATCGTGAGGCCTCGACGCAGCATCAAGCGGCTGCTTCCGGGTGCCGGTCGACAGCATCGGCGCAGCGATCACACAATTCCGCCGTACGAGCCCCCACATCCGGCAACACCTTCCAGCACCGAGCGCATTTTTCACCCTCGGCTGTTTTTGGCACCACCGCGATATCGGCAATATCGGGTAATGAGAACGCGCCTTCCGGAGCCGCACCTTCGTGAAGCTCGACGTCGGATACGATCGCGAGGTCGGCAACCTCGAGCCCTTCGAGCGCGGTCAGATAGTCCGCGGACAGATATACCGCCGGCGCCGCCTGGAGACTGGAGCCGATGCGCTTCTCGGCCCGTTCGATTTCGAGCGCTCCCAACACAACACGTCGGACCGCCCAAACTTTTTGCCACTTCGCCGCCAGTGCATCGTCTTGCCAATCCTCGGGTATAGTTGGGAATTGGCGCAGATGCACGCTCGCTTCCGCGCTGTCGCCATGACGGCAAAGCCAAGCCTCCTCGGAGGTGAAACAAAGGATCGGTGCGAGCCATGCGGTCAGGCACGAAAACAGGTCGTCTAGCACCGTGCGTGCCGACCGTCGGGCCAGACTGTCCGCAGGGTCGCAATAGAGGCAATCCTTGCGGATATCGAAATAAAAG
>DLVK01000335.1:0-7740 GCA_003444235.1 Rhodospirillaceae bacterium | reverse complement strand
CGGAAATGGCGGAGCGCATTCGTCGTCACCGTGCCCGCCGTGGCGCCGATTGGCAGACCATCGAGGAGCCCCATGATTTGACCGGCACCCTGCGCCTGCGGGCAAAGCCGGGCACCGCGATGCTTGTCGATTGTCTGACCCTGTGGCTCACCAATCGAATGCTCGCAGATGCCGATCTGGACCAAGAGGTTGGAGATCTCGCGAAAGCGCTGGGTGATGCGGAGGGCAGCATAGTTTTGGTGTCGAACGAGGTTGGTGCCGGCATCGTTCCGAACAACCAGATGGCGCGACGCTTTCGCGATCACGCCGGCCAGATGAATCAACAAATCGCAGCGGAAGCGGATTCGGTCATTCTCGTGACAGCCGGCTTGCCGCAGATACTCAAATCCAGTGAAGAGGGCTGAGAATATGCCTGCAATTGAAAAAATACCCGCGACTGTATTGACCGGATTTCTGGGCGCTGGAAAGACCAGCACAATCCGGCACCTTTTGGAAAATGCGAAGGGTCGGCGCTTGGCGCTGATCATCAATGAATTTGGCGATCTGGGCGTCGATGGTGAGATCGTCAAGGGCTGCGGTATTGAGGGGTGCGCCGAGGAAGATGTGATGGAACTTGCCAACGGTTGTATCTGCTGCACCGTGGCGGACGATTTTTTACCGACTATGGAAGCGATCCTTTCGCGCGACGAGCTGCCCGATCACATCGTTATCGAAACATCGGGCCTGGCTCTGCCCAAGCCTTTGATCAAGGCGTTTAATTGGCCAGAAGTACGTTCGAGAGTAACCGTGGACGGCGTTGTTGCGTTGGTCGATGGGCCGGCGGTCGCGGATGGTCTGTTCGCACATGATCCAACCGCACTCGAAGCAGAACGCCGCGCCGACCCGGCGCTCGACCATGAAAGCCCGCTCGAAGAGTTATTCGAGGAGCAACTTGGGTCGGCGGATATGGTGTTGCTCAACAAAGCCGATTTGATGGATGCGGAGGAACTAGGTAGGACGACAGAATTGGTGGAATCAGCGGTAAGGTCCGGTGTTCGCTTGGTTAAGTCCGAATATGGCTGTATCGATCCGGAAGTTCTGCTTGGGCTCGCGGCTGCGGCGGAAAGTGATCTCGGGTCGCGACCCTCCCATCATGACGGGCACGATCACGACCATGATCACGACGATTTCGAATCCTTTTCGGTCTCACTTGCCGAAACCGATTCGCCTGATGAGCTGTTGGATCGGTTGAGAAATTTGATCGAGACCCATGGAATTTTGCGCGTGAAGGGTTTTGCCGCGGTTGCCGACAAACCCATGCGACTTGTGGTCCAAGGAGTGGGGGCACGGCTGAACAGCTATTACGACCGGCCATGGCAAGACAAAGAGGCCCGCGGTACTGAACTGGTGATAATAGGTCTACACGGGCTCGACCAAACTGCGATCCGGAACGAGCTGGCCGCCTGAAATGCACCTACTCAACGCCCAGCCCGGCGTTGTCGCCGACGGTTCCGAAGCGGTCGACCTGGGTCAGACACCGGGGCGTATCGTCGTACTTTCCGCTGCGGATACGGAATTGGCGGGTTTGGCCGGGGCGAGAGAGGAATTGGGAGGCGAGTACCCCACGCTGCGTCTCGCAAATTTGATGCAGCTGTCGCATCACATGTCGGTCGATCTTTACTGTGAGGCACTGATAGCAGAAGCGGAACTCGTAATTGTGCGATTGCTGGGCGGTGTCAGCTATTGGCCCTACGGCGTCGAACAGATTGCGGAAACCTGCCGAGGGAACGGGGTCGCACTCGCATTCTTGCCGGGAGATGATCAGCCGGATGAGGAACTGGCCGCTCGCTCGAACCTACCGGCGGATACCTGCCATCGCCTATGGCAATATTGCGTCCATGGTGGGCCTGACAATGCACGGGAATTCCTGCGGTTTGCGTCGTCGTTGATCGGCGCTTCAGATGAATGGTTGGAACCCAAGCCGCTATTGAAAGCGGGGCTCTATTGGCCAGGCGTGACCGCGCCAGGCCTAGAAACCATTCAGGCACGATGGGCAAAGAATGTTGCTGTCGCGCCGATTGTTTTTTATCGCGCGCACCTGCAATCGGGAAACCTGGCTGCGATCGATGAGTTGATCGAAGCGGCGACGGCGGAAGGGCTGGCACCCTTGCCGTTATTCATTTCGAGCTTGAAGGATCACATATCCGATCAAACACTGCGGGAGGTATTCGCGACCGTGTCGCCCAAAGTGATTTTGAACACTACAGGATTTGCAGTTTCAACTCCGGGCGCAGGTCATACGGAGTCTGCGTTCGATTCCTGCGATTGCCCGGTCTTACAGGTAATTCTTTCCGGCAGTTCATCGGCGGTCTGGCGCGAGGATATGCAGGGCTTGTCGCCGCGCGATATCGCAATGAACGTCGCATTACCCGAAGTGGACGGACGCATCATTACCCGCGCGGTTTCGTTCAAAGGCGAAGCCCGCTATGACCCGACGACCGAGCACTCGGTAGTTGGTTACGAACCGGCTCCAGATCGGGTGCAATTCGTGGCGCGCCTTGCCGCCAATTGGTGCCGTTTAGGCCGGACGCCAGCTTCAGAGAGGCATATTGCAATTGTGCTCGCCAATTACCCCAATCGCGACGGGCGCCTCGGCAATGGTGTGGGCCTCGACACGCCGGCCAGTGTTGTGGGCACCCTCGAGGCTTTGGCGGCAAAAGGCTACGATGTTTCTGATATGCCCGCAGACGGGGATGATTTAATTGCCCGATTGCAGGCGGGGCCAACTAACGAAGGAACAAAAGGCCGCAAGATTGAAGCGGTGCTGTCTCTTCGCGAATACGAACGTGCTTTTGACGCCTTACCGAAACCGGTTCGTCTAAAAATTAGTGAACGTTGGGGCGCACCGGCGGCGGACCCGTTCTTTCTCGCCGATCGTGACGGATTTGCCGTTTCTGCCTTCCGGTGTGGAAATCTCGTGATCGGGCTACAGCCGGCGCGGGGTTACAACATCGATCCACAGGCCAGCTATCACGATCCGGATTTGGCACCGCCTCATGGCTACTTGGCATTTTATATTTGGTTACGCGAATGTTTCGGTGCCGATGCGGTGATCCATTTTGGCAAACACGGCAATCTCGAGTGGTTACCCGGCAAGGCCTTGGCATTGTCGGCGGATTGTTTGCCGGAAGCGGTGTTTGGGCCGATTCCTCATTTATATCCATTTATCGTGAACGACCCTGGCGAAGGCGCCCAGGCGAAACGTCGTGCGCAGGCGGTCATCGTCGATCATCTGACGCCGCCTTTGACGCGGGCGGAGAGCTACGGACCTTTGGCCGAACTGGAACTATTGGTCGACGAGTATTTCGAGGCTAGCGGTGTCGATCCCAGGCGCTGCGAGGTGCTTGGCAACGAAATCCTGGAGAAAACGCTGGAAAACGGACTTGCCGACGAATGCGGTATCACCGCTGCGGAGGAGCGGTCGAGCGCCCTTGCCAAGCTCGATGGCTATTTATGCGAGCTGAAGGAACTCCAAATTCGCGACGGGCTGCACATTTTCGGCCAAGCGCCCGTTGGCCGCCAACTTACGGATTTGCTGGTGGCGCTGGCCCGTTTGCCGCGAGGTGAGCAACAATCGCTGCATCGGGCTTTGGCGAAGGATCTAGGTTTGGCGAATTTCGATCCGCTCGATTGCGATATGAGTGCGCCATGGAAAGATCCGGTGCCGGACGCTATGGCGGTTCGGACGCAGGGTGATCTGGTAGAAGCGATAGAGCATATGTCGGAGGACCTCGTCTCGGGCCGACGTCAAGCGGACGAGAATTGGCACACGACCCGCGAAGTGTTGGCCGAGATAGAGAGGGATTTACGTCCCTCGGTGACTGCGTCCGCCGAGCTGGAGACCGATGCATTACTGGCCGGGCTCGAAGGCCACTTCGTGGCGCCCGGCCCGTCCGGTGCCCCGACACGAGGCCGACCGGATGTATTGCCGACAGGCCGTAATTTCTATTCCGTCGATACGCGTACCGTGCCGACCCCGGCGGCGTGGACGCTAGGGTGGAAATCCGCAATGCTCCTCGCCGAAAGATATGCGCAAGATCATGGCGATTGGCCGAAGCACTTGGCGCTATCGGTTTGGGGCACGTCGAATATGCGAACCGGCGGCGACGATATCGCTCAAGCGTTGGCACTGCTCGGCGTCCAGCCTGTTTGGGAGCCCGCATCGCGGCGGGTGACCGGTTTCGAGGTGATGCCACTCGACGTACTGGGACGGCCAAGGGTCGATGTAACGCTTCGGGTGTCAGGCTTTTTTCGCGATGCGTTTCCGGCTCAGATCGATCTTTTTGATTCTGCGGTGCGTGCCGTCGCTCAGCTCGAGGAAAGCGCGGAAGATAATCCGCTGGCCGCGAAAGTTCATGCAGAGGCGGCGCAGTTGGTAGCCACAGGTCTTGCGTTGGAAGACGCGGAGAGGCAAGCGGGCTATCGAGTATTCGGCTCCAAGCCCGGCGCCTATGGGGCCGGTTTGCAAGCGTTGATCGACGAACAGGGCTGGCAGGAGGCGGAAGATCTCGCGCGGGCCTATATCGCTTGGAGTGGATATGCCTATGGCAACGGGGCGGCGGGAGCTGCGGCCCACAATCTTTTTGAGCGCCGATTAGGAAACGTGGAAGCGGTACTCCACAATCAGGATAACCGGGAGCACGACCTGCTCGATTCCGACGATTACTATCAATTCGAAGGTGGCTTGGTGGCGGCGGTCGAGCATGTGTCGGGAGACCGGCCAAAGGCCTATCACAACGATCATTCCCGACCCGAGAGCCCCAAAATCCGTAGTCTCGATGAAGAGATTGCACGCGTGGTGCGCGCGCGGGCCGCCAATCCTAAATGGATCGCCGGTGTCATGCGCCACGGCTACAAAGGCGGGTTCGAAATGGCCGCGACGGTGGACTATCTTTTTGCCTTTGCGGCAACTACCGGTTCGGTGTCGGACACTCATTTCGATCTGTTGTTCGATGCCTATATCGAAGACCGAGAGGTGTTAGAATTCCTGCAAGATAAAAATGCGGCCGCCTTGACTGAAATGGCCGCGCGATTTTTGGAAGCTTTGGATCGCGGCCTATGGCAACCGAAGTCCAATTCGGCGCCGGCCAAGCTTGCCGCGTTAGCAGGAGAAACTGGGAGCAAAATCGATGGCAGAGCTGCCGAGTGAAGAAGAAGTAAATCTCCGCGCCAACGAAAAGTCGAAACGGCGAAAGGCCGCACGCGACAAGATGCTGGCGACCAAGACCGTCGAGAAAGGCCTTCTGATTGTCCATACGGGCAAGGGCAAGGGAAAGTCGACCGCGGCTTTCGGGCTTGTTACGCGCGCGATCGGCAATGATATGCGGGTCGGCGTTGTCCAGTTCGTCAAAGGCAAATGGGAAACCGGCGAACGCCATGTGCTGGAGAAATTTCCCGATCAGGTCGAAATTCGCACGATGGGCGAAGGGTTCACCTGGGATACACAGGATCGGGCGAGGGACATAGCCGCCGCCAAAGCAGCATGGGAGGTTTCCAAGGAAATGATCGAGGCCTCGCGCGGGCCCGAACCGAAATACGACATGGTGCTGTTGGACGAGCTTAATATCGTACTTCGCTATGATTATCTGCCGTTGGATGAGGTGATAGGGTTTCTAAAAGCTAAGCCAGAGGATTTGCACCTCATCGTTACCGGACGGAATGCAAAGCCGGAGCTGATCGATATTGCCGATTTAGTGACCGAAATGACCGCGATCAAGCATCCCTTCCGGGAACAAAACGTCAAAGCACAAAAAGGCATCGAGTTTTGAACGCCTCTGCGTTGATGGTTCAGGGAACCGGTTCGGAAGTCGGCAAATCCTTGCTCGCGGCGGGGCTTTGTCGTGCTTTTACCCGGCGTGGTCTCGCGGTTCGCCCATTCAAGCCACAGAATATGTCGAACAACGCAGCGGTTACCGTTGATGGCGGCGAAATCGGCCGTGCACAGGCATTGCAGGCGCGCGCCTGCGGTGTAGCCCCGTCGGTTCATATGAATCCCGTGCTGCTAAAACCGCAATCGGAAAAAGGGGCGCAGCTTGTTGTTCAGGGCACGCGTCGAGGCGATATGGAGGCGCGAGAGTTCGCTGCTTCAAAGGCTGAATTTTTGCCGACGGTTCTGGAAAGTTTCGATCGATTGGCGGCCGAGGCTGATTTGGTCGTCATCGAAGGGGCCGGCAGCCCGGCGGAAAGCAATCTTCGCACGGGTGATATTGCGAATATGGGGTTCGCGCTCGCCGCGGATTCGCCAGTTGTTTTAGTCGCCGATATCGAGCGCGGCGGGGTCATTGCCAATCTTGTCGGCACCCATGAAGTTTTATCTGCAGATGACCGACACCAGATCGCCGGTTATGTAATCAACAAGTTCCGCGGCGACGTTTCGCTTTTCGATGATGGGATCACGGAGATTACGCGACGCACCGGCTGGCCATGTTTTGGAGTGCTGCCCTATTTCGAGGATGCGCATAAATTGCCGGCGGAGGATGCGGTGCGACTTCAGGAGCGTGATCGAGAACTAAAGAACGGTACGGTCAAGATCGCAGTACCTGTTCTGTCCCGTATCGCGAATTACGACGATCTCGACCCGCTATTGGCGGAACCCGACGTTACGGTGGACTTCATTAGCGCCGGCGCGGCACTGCCGGGGGATGCGGACTTGGTGCTATTGCCGGGATCCAAATCGACCCTCGCGGACTTGCGGATGGTCCGCGACCAGGGCTGGGATATCGATATCGCCGCTCATCTCCGGCGTGGCGGCTGGGTATTGGGGATTTGCGGTGGCTATCAGATGTTGGGCCGATCTGTCGCCGATCCAGAGGGGGTCGAAGGCTCGCCGGGTGAAGCCGAAGGTCTCGGGTTGCTCATGGTTGAGACGGTTTTGACCGAACGGAAGAGGTTGGCGGAAACAGAAGGTGTGGCAATTTCTGGAGGCATCGCGGTCTCGGGTTATGAAATGCATATGGGTCGCACGGGAGGTGCCGATACAGCTCGCCCCATGTTGCGTTTCGACGATCGGGCCGATGGTGCGGTCTCTGCCGATGGCAAGGTGATGGGTTGCTATTTGCATGGTTTGTTCGCGAGCGACGAATTCCGTCGCCAATTTCTGGCCAACCTCGGTGGTCGTGCGAATGAAGGTCTTGCCTATGAGGCCGGCGTGGACAAATGTCTCGACCTGTTGGCGGCCCATTTAGAGCAGCATCTCGATATGGATGCGTTGTGGCGGACTGCGGAATCCCGGTCGCTCGAAAGTGCAGAACAAAATAGTCGGAGGACAGCGATATGACCAAAGTCGCGGAATTGGTTGCCGCACGGTATGGCACCGAAACGGCCTATTGCGGCGACATGGAGGCGGATGGTGCGATCCGCCAAATTTTGTCCCGCGGCTCGCAACGTCATTTTACCGATCAACCGGTGCCCGACGACCTACTGAAAGTGTTGCTCGCCTGCGCGCAGTCCGCACCGGCCAAGTCGGACCTGCAGCAATATTCCATAGTCGTGGTTCGGGACGCGACAAAGCTGAAAGCGCTGGGCGAAATGAATACGGGAATGGACTGGCCAACCAAGGCCCCGGTCTTTCTGGCATTTTGCGCCGATATGCGGCGCATTCAACGGCTGGCTGCGGTTCAAGGCCATGATCATCAGAACAATAATCTCGACACTTTCATGAACGGTGTTGTCGATGCATCGCTGGCGATGTTGAGTTTCATG
>DLVK01000446.1:0-6162 GCA_003444235.1 Rhodospirillaceae bacterium | reverse complement strand
GTCAAAACCCTCGCGTTGCATACGGCGCGCGCGCAGGTTTTGCATCTCATAACCGCGCCGGGCCGCCGCTGCGACGGCCCTTGCATCCGGGGGCTCGCCCACATGGAAGCCATGTAGACCAACGGAATCTGCCACAAATTCATGGGACAGACCCGCGTCCGCCACCAGATGGCGGAAGATCGCTTCCGCGCTTGGCGAGCGGCAGATATTTCCCGTGCAGACGAAGAGAATTTTGATCATATTTGGTACAGGCACTCGAACGATTTCGGATTACCTAACGGATTATCGGCCGATGGGCGAGAACGAACTTAACGCACTGCTGGGTGATGTCCGCGCTTGTGATATCTGCGTACCAGAATTGCCCCTTGGCCCACGGCCAGTGCTGCGTGTCACCAACACGGCGCGGTTCGTTATTATTGGCCAGGCGCCGGGTACGCGCGTGCACGAAAGCGGTATTCCCTGGAATGATCGCAGTGGCGACCGGCTCCGCGATTGGCTCGAACTGGATCACGAAACGTTTTACGACGAAGACCGGGTTGCCATCATGCCGATGGGATTTTGTTATCCCGGCGTCAACAAGAGCG
The DNA here is from genome assembly GCA_003444235.1 of Rhodospirillaceae bacterium. Taxonomy (GTDB): domain Bacteria; phylum Pseudomonadota; class Alphaproteobacteria; order UBA8366; family UBA8366; genus UBA8366. Next base: position 5,578 of record DLVK01000446.1, on the reverse strand, counting down.
GCGGCGATAAGCCACCGCGCAAGGAATGCGCCCGAGAATGGCACGGGGCACTGTGGCCGTTTCTAGGATCGGTGGAACTGGTCCTGCTGGTCGGAAGCTACGCGCAAAAATACTATCTGGGCCGCGACGCAAAAAAGACGCTCACAGAAACCGTCGCAAAATGGCAGGAATACAGTCCTAAATTCATACCGATGCCGCATCCGAGCTGGCGCAATACAGCATGGCTCAAGCGCAACCCCTGGTTCGAATCGGACTTGCTGCCGCCGCTTCGGCGTCGAATCCGAAAATTGGTAAGTTTAAGACAATAAACGGAAAAATTTGGGAGTCGCCTTCGCCCGCCCGCTCGGTCAATATAGGCTAACAAGAAATCGCCAGGGATCGCCGTAATGGTGGAGAAATTATCAGCCGACGCACGGGCTTCGGCCATGGCCGAACTGCCGGATTGGCAGGAGGTCGACGGGCGTGATGCGATCAAACGAAGTTTCAAATTCGACGATTTCAATCAAGCTTGGGGTTTCATGAATAGGGTCGCGCTCAAGGCGGAGCGGATGGATCATCACCCCGAGTGGTTTAACGTATACGGTACCGTCGACGTGACGCTTGCGACACATGAATGCGGCGGCGTCAGCGAACGGGATATTGCGCTGGCGAAATTTATCGATGCGCTGGCAAATTGAGCGGCTAATTGAAAAGACGCGATTGAGGATAATCAAAATGTGGAAAATGTACCGATGGATACTGCCGTTGGTTTTGTTGGGCATCGTGCCGAGTGTTTCGGCCGATACCTTTTCTGATGGTATGCGGTTACATCTAAAAAAAGATTATTTCAAATCGGCACAGGTTTTCCATGGTCTCGCCCAGGCCGGACATGTGCGCTCCCAATTCATGTTGGGGACTATCTACGAACAAGGGCTTGGTCTACCCAGCGACTTGAACGCCGCCGCGTATTGGTACGAGAAGGCGGCAACCGGCAATAATCCCTCGGCTCAATATAACCTCGGTATTTTTTATCAATTCGGAAAAGGTGTGCCCAAAAGTGCGGAAAAGGCTGCGGCCTGGTTGCTGCGGGCCGCTAATAACGGCCACGGTAAGGCTCAGAATAATCTCAGCACTTTTTATTACACCGGCGTTGGCGTGAAGAAGGATTTGGCGGAGGCGTGGAAATGGTTGTCGCTTGCCGCCGATCAACTCAAGGGTGCCGGCCGCGATATCGTATTAAAAAACCGCACCGCCATTGAAAAGGACATGTCATCCGGTGAAGTTGCCGAGGCCAAACGGCGCCTGACGGTATGGCGAGCTGCCCGGAAAAAATGACCTCGAAGGCGAAGCGCTTCGCCGTTGCCATTTGTTTGGCTGTATTGGTCACGCTTGGTTTGGGGCCAAGTGCTTGGCTGACGGCAGCGGCGAAGGAACGTCCGGAGGAAATCTACCGCAAAGGCGCGAGCATGATTTCCGAAGCCACGTCGCCAGCGTTTCAGGTCGAAGGGGCTAGACTGGTGGAAGAGGCGGCCCGTCTCGGCTTTCGTCCCGCTCAACTGCATCTTGCCACGCTTTACACCAAAGGAGCCGGTGTCGCACAGGATTTCGAGCAAGCCCATCGTTGGTTCCTGGAAGCGGCGGAACGGGGTTCGATACCGGCGGCTTACTATGTCGGCCTGCAGCTCGATCTTGGTCGAGGTGTCGCTCGCGACAGTCGCGGGGCCGCAAAATGGTACACACGAGCCGCCGACAAAGGGCATGCGGACGCCAGTTTTCAGCTGGGCCTTTTATACGAAAAAGGTGACGGCGTCCCGCAGGACTTTAAAAAGGCTGCACTCAACTATCGTCGAGCCGCGGGAAAAGGCGATATTTCGGCAACCTACAATCTCGCCCTGTTGACGGAAGCGGGCCGCGGCATGCCCAAAGATCCCGCGGCAGCGGCTAAACTTTTTATCAAGGCGGCGCAGGCCGGCATGGCGGAGGCACAGACTGCCCTTTGCGAATTGCTTCTCGAAGGCAAAAGTGTGGAAAGGGATCCGAAAAGTGCTGCCGGCTGGTGTCGTGCGGCAGCTGTTCAGGGCTATGCACCTGCGCAAATGCGTCTTGCCAGCCTTTTCGGACAAGGCCTCGGTGTTGCGAAAGACATAGTGCGTGCCTATGCGTGGCTGTTACTAGCGGTTCGGCGCGGGTATCCCCCGGCGCTTCAATTTCAGCGCGGTTTGGAACCGAAACTTTCTCGCCAGACCGTTGAGCAAGCAAAGGCCTTATCGGAAACGCTGGCCGAGAAATAATTTGCGGTTGTTGGCAAATTTCCACGAGCCACCCATATAGATTTCTATGGACACTAATCTTTCTGCTGGATCGCCCCGCGCAGACGAACCGCGCCTAACCGGATTCTGGCGAAAGTTGCGCGCATGTTTCAGGCGTGTTCCGTTCGCGGAAGAAGCGGCAGCGGCCTATTTCTGCGCCAACGATCCGAACACGCCGACGCAGGTTAAGGCAGTGATCGTCGGGGCTCTGGCTTATTTCGTCATGCCCGCGGATCTAGTGCCCGATTTTTTGGTCGGGCTCGGATTTACCGATGATGCGGCGGTATTTTGGGCCGCGTGGCAATCGGTCAGCAGGCACGTGTCGGAAAGTCATCGAGAACTGGCACGACGCGCTTTGTCTCGGCCCTAAGAACCGGATTTTTCCTCCCGCTGGGCTTCGCGTCTGGCGATGTAGTACCCGCTGGCAACCACCAAGATGGTGCCGATGACGGTCCAAATTGTCGGAATTTCAGCAAAAAAGACAAACCCGATTAAAGCGGCAATCAAGACCCGAGAATATTCGAACGGGGTAACTGCCGTCGCTTCGCCCGCCGCCAGCGCCTGAATCAGGCATGTGTGGGCAATCGTGACGAGAAGGCCGAGCGCGACCAGCAGCAGAAATTCTTCCAGCGTGGGTGTTATCCACAAATAGTAGGTGGGCACTGCGGTAATCGCGATGGTTATCGATGCGTGCCAAAGCAGAATGGTCAAATTTGACTCGCCTTTGGATTTAAGAATTTTGATCAAGGTGAAGATCACCGCTGCCATGATCGCATTGGCGAGGGCGAACAGCATGCCAGGTTCGATCCCGCCAGCGGGGCGAACCATTATGACGACACCGATGAAGCCGATCACGGTTGCGGTCCAGCGCCGCCAACGAATGGCCTCGCCCAACAGGAAAACCGCACAGGGGATCATCCAAATGGTCCGCGAAAACATAACCGCTGTTGCATCGGCTAACGGCAGGAGCTGGAGGCTGTAAAAAATGCAAACCATGGCGATGCCGCCAAGTGCTCCCCGGGCAAATTGCAACATTGGATACTGGGTGTGGAACGCCACCAAGCCGCCAGCTTGAACAACCGCGGGTATCAGCCAAAGGAGGCTGAAGATATTGCGGAAAAAGACAATCTCGATCGGATCCAGTCGCCGGCTGACAATCTTGATGATGCTGTCCGCAGCGACGAAGAATACCGCCATTAACAGCATCCATACGGCACCGCGCAGGTTGCCAGGCAGATTTTCCCAACGGCGCGCAATCGCCTCCGGCACCAACTTCATCTGCGCTATTTTTCGCTGCTCTCGGCCACTGCCTCGCGCCGTGCGATGTAGTAGGTCGAGATAATGATGATTGCGGCCCCGACGACAGTCCAGGCATCGATGGTCTCGGCGAAATAGACATAGCCGATGATGACGGCGAAAATTATTCGCGAATAATCAAATGGCAGCACTGCGGTTGCCTCGCCTATTTCGAGGGCGCGGATGATGCAGTGATGTCCGTAGGTGAGGCCTGCCCCCATTGCGATCAACGCCAAAAGCTCAATCCAGGTCGGTGTAATCCAGACAAAGAACAAAGGAATCGCACTCAACACGGTCAGCAGAATGGTGTGCCAACTGAGGATCGTGAGACGATCCTCGCCCAATTCGCTCATTATCTTGATTACGGTAAAGCCAGCTGCAGCGAACATGGCATTGCCGGCGACGAGGAGAGCGCCGATCTGCATGGCGTCGCCCGGGCGAACCATGATTACAACACCGGTGAATCCAACTGCGGTTGCGGTCCAGCGGCGCCATCGCACCACTTCGGCAAGAAATAATACCGCGAACGGGATCATCCATAGCGGCCGCGAAAATATAATCGCTTGCGCATCGGCGAGCGGGATCATGGTTAAGCCGTAGAACATGCAGACAATCGCCAATGCGCCAAATAATGCGCGCGTGAACTGCAATCCCGGACGGGTGGTTTTCAGAACCTTCAATCCGCCTGCTTTGTAAATTACCGGCAACAGGCAGACGACGCCGAAAAGGCTGCGAAAAAACACGAGCTCGATGGGGTCTAGCCTCTGTCCCAGATGCTTGATTACGCCCCCCATTGCGGTGAACAAAAACGCGCTCAGGGTCATCCAGCAGGCGCCTCGGACATTGTCCGGAAGCTCGTGCCATTTTTTCTGAAGCCCCTGCGGGAAAAGGCGATTTGGTTCGGTCACGGGAATCGACAGTAAGGGGCTTTCGGCTGAAAGGCCAGAGTTCCGCGCGTCGGTTACGGATATTGGTCGGCGGTCTTCCCCATGATAGGAATGGCCAAAATCGGACAATTGGGAGTGCCGACAGTGACCGAACCGCTATGGCGGCCGAGCGCCGAGAGGATCGAAAACGCCAACCTCACTCGTTTCAAGAAGCAATTGGAGGAGGCGCACGGTGTTTCGCTGGCCGATTATCAGGCACTGCAGCGCTACTCGGTCGAGCAGAAGGAGAGTTTCTGGGCCGAACTTTGGGATTTTGCGGAAATCGTTTCGGAAACACGGGGCGACCGTGTTCTTGTAGATGGCGACCAGATGCCGGGAGCACAGTTTTTTCCCGATGCCAAACTAAATTTTGCGGAAAACCTGCTTCGTCGCCGTGACGATAGTGACGCATTGGTTTTCTGGGCAGAAGATCAAATCAAGCGGCGAATGAGTTGGCGCGAGCTTTACGATGCGGTTTCGCAACTGGCGTCCGCGCTGAAAGGCGCCGGGATCAAGCCGGGAGATCGCTGCGCCGGCTTCGTTCCCAATGCACCCGAAGCGATCATTGCCATGTTGGCGGCGACCAGCCTCGGTGCGGTCTGGACATCGTGCTCGCCGGATTTCGGCACCCAGGGGGTGCTTGACCGGTTCGGGCAAGTGCAGCCGAAAGTTCTATTTACTGCGGACGGGTATATTTATGACGGCAAGCGTCACAGCTCGATCGGGCGGGTAAAAGAAATTTTGGCCGACTTACCCGGTGTCGAACGTGTGATCGTTTTTCCGTTTCTCGAACAGGCGCCGGATATTGGTGAGATCGACAATGCGGTGCTTTGGCCGAATTTCGTTGCCGCACACCGGCCCGGTTACATTTCATTCGAGCGTCTGCCGTTCAATCATCCGCTTTACATCATGTATTCGTCGGGCACGACGGGAGCGCCAAAATGCATCGTTCACAGTGCCGGTGGGGCATTATTGCAGCATTTGAAGGAGCACAAGCTCCATTGCGACGTGAAGCCCGGCGACAGGATTTTCTATTTCACCACCTGCGGCTGGATGATGTGGAACTGG
>DLVK01000038.1:0-6294 GCA_003444235.1 Rhodospirillaceae bacterium | reverse complement strand
GGTGCCCTGGTTGACGGGCCCCCACCAGATGTCGTCTTTGCTTGAGGATTCTTCGACCAGGAATTTGTCCTTGGGCGACCGACCGGTATGTTTGCCGGTATCCACCACCAAAGCGCCACCGGTCGACAGTTGGCCTTGCTCGCCGCGAATGGTCGCTTCGTAAAGCGGTTCGGCGGTCAAGTTCCAAGAAATCGAATTCGCGTTGACGACGCCCTGGGCTTCAAGCCCCTGATTGCTTGCTTTAGTCACGCTGGCGCTCCCTCTCATCATCCGCCGTTGCGTGAAACAACGAAACTCTTGACGGACAACGTTTCCCCAATCTTTAGAATTTAGATATCTGTGATATCGGTACGCAAATCAATAGGGAATCATTCCCAAAATCAACGGTCAGGATGTCGCGGCTAGTGATTGTGGCGAATTGGCGAGTCGCAATGCCCTAAAAATTCGCGCGCCGCGCCTGTTTGGCGAGCCCCGCCAGGACAAGGCGGGCATCCTTGGCATCAAAAATGACGGACTCGAAGTCGACTCGCACAATTTTGGCTCCTTTACGGAGGTCGATGCCCTCCGGGTCTATCCCTGTCATCTCCCATCCATTGCCGTCTTCGAAGCCTGCTTGCTTGGCATATAGGTCTACCGCATCGGCATGATCCTCATTCATATGAGTGAGGATATCTGATTCGGCCTCGATCAGTTCCTCACAGCCAGCACAATCGAACAGGATCTCATTTCCGTCGATCCAGTCGATGCGGCCGAATCCGGCAACCAAATGCCCGCGTGTCAAATTTACCGAATAAAACGAAAAGTCCGCAAAATCCGCATAGACCGACGCACTTGAATGGCGGTTTAGAAACCTTCGTCGATCATTGGTGTCTTCGCTTTTCGCTATGCGACCCTGAATTGTTACACGGGCGCCGGTAAGCGGATCGTCCAAACCTTGCGTGCCGTCGATCAACAATGAAACTTGTGAGTTTAGAGTGAGGTTCTTGGTGTGCTCCGCCAGATTGGAAAGAAGCAATATCGGCGTTCCATTCGGCCGACACGCGATGATTACCAACGACGCATAGGGGTCTTTTCCTTCGTCGATTGTGGCCAGTGTCGCCCGATTTGCGCGGCGCAGGAGAAGCCGGCAATCCCGTCCCAATTCGTTTTTATCGATGTCGGTTTGGTCGGACGTCATTTTGTGCAACGCCCGGGCCGAATATCAGCTTTTACCGGTGATTTCCTTGGCGATAGCATTCGCCATATCTGCAGGATCGGTTTCATAGCGGAACATCATCGATAGTTTGCCCGTTGGATTCATCAAATAGACAAATGTCGTATGATCCATCAAGTATTCTGTGCTGTCGCCGGATTCGGCCTTGCGATAAAGCACACGATACGCCTTGGCGATTTTGTCGATCTGTTCTGCGTTCCCGGTCAGACCCTTGAAAGAAGGATGGAAGTGGGTGACGTAGTCGGACAATGCTTTCGCCGTATCGCGCGCAGGATCGACGGTAACGAATATAGGCTGAACCTTAGATGCGTTTTTGCCGAGCTTATTTAAAGCGCTAGACATCTTTGTGAGCCCGGTCGGGCATATATCCGGACAAAAGGTATAGCCAAACGTGATCAGCATATATTTTCCGGAAAAACTCTCTTCGGTAACCTTGGCGCCGGTATGATCGACCAGTGAGAACGGGCCGCCAATTTCGATTGCCGGGCGGAAGCCGACATTTTGCGATGTGTCCACCGATGCCCCGGCGGTGCCGAGCTGATGCCAAACCAGCAACGCTGCGATGGCGATCGCTGCGAGCGCGGCTAATGAAATGCTGATGACAGAAAGCGATGTACTGCGTTTCATCGTCAAAAGTGCCTCAAGTGCCTCATGTGGCGCCGGTTTTTTACTGCGAGATATGATCTTAATTTGTGTCTCGCCGACACCTATTCAACCCTGTAAAACACTCATACAGGCCGCTAACCTCTTCGCAATAGGGGGCAAATCGCCGCATGGCCGCGCCTCATTGTCGCGCCCAGGATACGAATTTACATGCCCGAAAATCCGCATTGCCCCAACTTTGCCCCATTGCCGCCCTGGAGCTGCCATGAGTATGTGTGATTGTAGGATGCAGGGGGCTGTGCCTAGAATAAAGCGGGAAGGTTGATATGCAGAAAATGATCGCGCTGGTGGACGACGACCAGAACATACTGACATCGGTTTCGATGGCATTGGAGGCCGAGGGCTATAAAGTGGTGACCTACCGTGATGGCGAGGAAGCGCTCGGTGGTCTCACCGATTCACCGCCCGATCTTGCCATCCTCGATATAAAAATGCCGCGAATGGATGGCATGGAATTGTTGCAGCGGTTGCGCAAAACATCGCAATTGCCGGCAATATTCTTGACCTCCAAGGATGACGAGATCGACGAGGTAATCGGCCTCCGCATGGGAGCGGACGATTACATCAAAAAGCCCTTTTCCCAACGCCTCCTTATCGAGCGCATCAGAACGATTTTGCGGCGGTCGGATCTCCCGGTCGAACCGGCAGAGGGAACCCCCAAAGGACTGATCGAACGCGGCAAACTTCAACTCGATCCGGAGCGACATTCGTGCCGCTGGGATGGCAAGGAGATCAAACTCACTGTCACCGAATTCCTGTTGCTGCAATCGCTTTCGCAGCACCCGGGGCACGTAAAAACGCGCGATCAATTGATGGACGCGGCTTACGGTGAAAGCATCTATGTCGATGATCGTACCATCGATAGCCATATCAAACGGCTTCGCCGGAAATTTCGTGACGTCGACGGCGAATTCTCTCAAATCGAAACGCTTTACGGCGTCGGATACCGATATAGCGAATCATGACGCAAGACACGGCGGGTGGGTCGGATGAAGCGCGTGACGGCGGCGCAGACGGGACGAGTACGTCCGGTAGCCGTTTGTCCAAGACGCTGACAAATTGGAGTCGCCGCCGCCGACAGCGCCGCCGGACGCTCTCGCCACTCACGCTCCGCATACTTGCGGTCAACGTAATCGCTCTGCTTATTCCGATTGGATTTCTGTTCTATTCGGGGCCCTATCGTGACGGTCTGATCGATGCGGAGTTGGAGGCGATGCGCGACAAGGGCAAGCTTGTTGCCGCCGCGCTCGGTGAAACGTCGGTCGAGGCAACTCGTACCGGCCGGCAATTTATCAACCCGATCATCGCACGCGATATCGTTCGCCGCCTAAGCGATACGCCAAAGCTCCGCACCCGCCTCTTCGTCATCAACGGCGAGCAGATCGTCGACAGCTATCAGGTCGGTAAAGGCGGAATTATTCAGGTCGAAATGCTCGCGCCACCGGTGATGCACGAAGGATTCTGGGATTGGGCGCTGGGACTCATCGAATGGGGTATCGACTGGCTCCCGACGCGCGAAAAGCTGCAGCCCTACCGCGAAGCCGCCTCTCCGCGCGCGACCCATTATGAAGAAGTCATTCGCGCTTTTTCCGGCGATATGATCGGTGCGGTCCGCACCGGCGGCAAGAGCGGGCTGGTGCTCTCAGTGGCAATTCCGGTGCAACATTACAGGCGCGTGGTCGGTGCGGTGATGCTGTCCCAGGATGCGACCGAGATCGAAGCCGCGATCCGCGATTTACGCCAGAAAGTGGTTACGGTCTTTGGCTTGGCGTTGGTGATTACGATTCTGCTTTCGGTCTATCTTGCCGGAACGATCGCCCGCCCGGTATTGCGTCTCGCGGCAGCGGCGGAACGGGTGCGTCGGGGGCACGGGCGTGAATCGCAACAAATTCCCGACTTTTCTTCCCGGGGCGATGAGATCGGCGACCTGTCGAGTGTATTGCGCGAGATGACCGACTCGCTTCACGAGCGCATGGACGCGACCGAAAGATTCGCCGCCGATGTGAGCCATGAAATCAAGAATCCGCTGACATCCCTCAGGAGCGCTGTCGAAACTGCGTCCCGACTGAAAGATTCGGAACAACAAAAACAGCTTATGGCAATTGTGCTGGAAGACGTTCAAAGGCTCGATCGGTTGATCACCGATATTTCCAACGCCTCTCGCCTCGACTCCGAACTGAGTCGCGAAGAAATGGGTACGGTCGACGTTGGGCGCATGCTCATGGCGTTGGTCGAGGTCGAGTCCGGTACGGCATCCGACAGCGAATTGGAAATCGAGCTTGATCTGCAAGGGGATGCGGCATTGGTGGTGGTTGGCTCCGAGAGCCGGCTGGTGCAGGGGTTCAGGAACTTGCTTGGAAATGCGGCGAGTTTTAGCCCGCCCGGGGGCAAGATTCAGGTTATGGCAAAGGAGAGGGAGGGTTTGCTTGAGGTCATAATCGAGGACGCCGGGCCCGGTATACCCGAGGGGAAACTGGCTGCTATCTTCGACCGCTTTTATACGGAGCGGCCCGAAGGTGAAAAATTCGGCACCCATTCAGGGCTCGGTCTTTCGATTTCGAAACAAATCGTCGAGGCCCATAGCGGCTCGATTGTTGCGGAAAATCGAAGCGAAGATGGCAAGCCCGGTGCCGGCGCACGGTTTACCGTCAGTTTGCCAACTGAGTAATGCTGCGATGGCGGACCTTTCCACTTGCATTCATGCAACCACGGTGGCGATCGATGGTAAGGGCGTGCTGTTTCAAGGCGCTTCTGGCTCGGGAAAATCGGATTTGGCGCTACGTTTGATAGATGACGGGGCGATATTGGTGGCGGACGATCAGACATCACTAAGAGCGAACGACGGTACAGTTTTGGCGTCCGCTCCGGCGGAGTTGACTGGCCGTCTCGAGGTGCGCGGAATTGGTATTGTCGAGGTGCCGGATTTAGCTGAGGCACCGATAAAGATGGCGGTCTTGCTTGAAACCGATGGTGAGATTGATCGTTTGCCCGACCCGACATGGATAAAATTATGTGATGTTGAAATTCCACAGATAGCGCTTCGCGCGTTCGAAGCGTCCGCGGTGGCTAAACTCAAACAGGCCTTGCGCAATGTGGGATCGACCTAGCGTGCGGTGTATAAGAGGTCGGGCAAAGGAGAAAATTCATGAATGAGCGTGTCGTATTGGTGACCGGTATGTCCGGTGCGGGCCGAACGGCGACGCTTAAAGGCCTCGAAGACCTAGGCTACGAGGCGGTGGATAATCTTCCGCTTTCAATGTTAGGGCGGCTCGTCGATCAGCCCGAACCCGAAAATCTTCTGGGCGAAGGCCGTCCGTTGGCAATTGGGGTTGATCTTCGCACGCGCGATTTTACCGTCGACTTGGTGATCGACGAAATCGAGCGCTGGAAGACAGAACATGGCGCCAACGTTTTCTCTGTGTTTGTCGATTGCGAAGATTCGGTTTTGGTTCGGCGGTATACCGAAACGCGGCGGCGGCATCCATTGGCACCGGACAGACCTTTGCCGGATACGATCAAACTCGAACGTCGCTTGCTTTCCCGACTGCGCGATCGTGCAGATCTGGTCATCGATACGACCGAACGTCGGCCGGCGGAACTGAAAGAGGTGCTGGCCCAGCATTTCTCTCTCGATCGGGGACCGGGGACCGATATCTTTGTCACGTCGTTCTCGTTTCGCCACGGATTGCCCCGTGAGGCGGATTTGGTGTTCGACGTTCGATTTCTGCGCAACCCGCACTATGAAGAAAAGTTGCGCCCGCTAACCGGTGAGGATTTGTCGGTGCAATCCTATATAGCCGAAGATCCGGAGATGGCGGCTTACCTCGAAAGCATCAAGACCATGCTGGGTCTTTGCCTGCCTAGATATCGCCAGGAGGGCAAAAGCTATTTGACCATTGCCGTTGGATGCACGGGCGGACGCCACCGGTCGGTTTTTACCGCCATCGAATTGGCGAATTGGCTGGAAACGGAAAACTGGCCGGTGAGTTTGCGGCATCGTGATATAAATCGCGACGCTGGTGGGGATATGCTTTAGCTCAAAGCTGGAAAGGAAAGAAGGATCGATGATTGGCGTGGTACTGGTCACCCATGGACGATTGGCCGAAGAATTCCTTGCGGCGGTGGAGCATGTGGTTGGTCCCCAAACCCATTTCGCGGCAATTTCGATCGGCGCCGATGATGATATGGATCAACGTCGCCAAGAAATTATCGAGAGCGCGAAGGAGGTCGACATGGGGGATGGCATCATCCTGTTGACCGATATGTTCGGGGGCACGCCCTCGAATATGGCGATTTCGCTGCTCGATCAGGACAAGATCGACGTCATCGCTGGGGTAAATTTACCGATGCTGATCAAACTGGTCTCGATCCGAGCCGAGAAGTCGCTGCCGGAAGTGGTTGAGGAATCGCAGGAAGCA
>DLVK01000114.1:0-4378 GCA_003444235.1 Rhodospirillaceae bacterium | reverse complement strand
CGGGCGTTCAAGGAGAATTCGAAGCTCGATTGAAAGAGGTTATCGCCGAGGTTCGACGCTCGGCGCGTCCGGTCGTTTTATTCATCGACGAAGCGCATGGCCTTATTGGCGCCGGCGACTCTAGCGGTGCCGGCGATGCGGCGAATTTGTTAAAGCCTGCCCTTGCACGCGGCGAACTTCGAACAATCGCTGCGACCACCTGGGCCGATTACAAGCGACACGTCGAACGCGATCCGGCTTTGGCGCGGCGTTTTCAAGTAGTGAAGGTCGTAGAGCCGACTTCAGACGACGCAATAGCGATGCTCCGGGGCATTTCTCTTCGGCTCGAGGAACATCACAAGGTGCGCATTCTGGATGAAGCTCTGCAAGAAGCAGTGCGCCTGTCCGTCCGCTATATCTCCGACGGATATCTACCCGACAAGGCGGTCGCCTTGTTGGATACGGCTTGCGCACGGGTTGCGATTGCGAGACATGCGGTGCCCCCTGAACTTGAGGCAGCAACTCGTCGGAGCGAACGTCTTCGTCGCGAGGTTGAGATTCTCGCTTCCGAAACCGAAGCCGGCGAGAATCATGGCGACCGCCTGGCGACTCTGAAAAGGTCTGTGAAATCTGCTGAGAAAGAGGGATGGTCGCTTGCGGCACGATGGGATCAAGAGCGGGACCTGGTTGCCGAAATCGACGAGCTATGGGCAGAGGCGGAACGGGGGCATACCAACGGCGCCTTGAAGGCTCGACGGGCTGAGCTCTCGGAGTTGCAGGGAGACGCGCCGATGGTACCTGCCTGTGTCGACACCGATGTAGTCGCCTGCATAGTTGCCGAACGCACTGGCATTCCTCTTGGACGGATGAAGCGCAATGAGATCGACGCGATCGTTCATCTAGAGGAAGGCCTAAGTAGCCACATTATTGGCCAACAACCGGCGTTGGCTCTGATTGCCGAACGGTTACGTAGCTACCGCGCCGGGCTCGACGAGCCGTACAAACCGGCGGGGGTTTTTCTGTTCGTAGGACCGAGCGGCGTCGGAAAAACAGAAACAGCCACGAGCTTGGCTGAAGTTCTCTATGGCGGTGCGGATAATCTAATCACGCTCAATATGTCGGAATACCAGGAATCCCACAGCGTCTCCAAACTCAAAGGGGCTCCTGCCGGCTATGTTGGATATGGCGACGGAGGGGTACTGACCGAAGCCGTTCGGCGGGCACCCCATGCGGTTATATTGTTGGATGAAGTCGAGAATGCCGATGCAGATGTGTTGGCGTTGTTCGACCATATTTTCGATAAAGGAACACTCGAAGATGCCGAAGGGTTGGAGGTGGATTTTAAAAACTGCCTTTTCGTTTTGACCACCGATCTCGGAGCGAATGCGATTGCTGATGCTGCGGGCGAAGGTAAATACGATGCGGTTGCGCTCGCAGACCATGCACGTCCACATTTACTGAAACAATTTAAAGCCGCATTTTTGAATCGTGTTTCATTGGTACCCTTTTTGCCACTCGGGCGTGCGGAAATTCGAGCCATCGTGGCTCAAAAACTGGCGCGCCTACAAACTCGGTTTGAGAAGTCGCACGGCGAATCGATATCTGTGTCTGGTGGTCTTATGGACATGATTGCACGTCAATGCGTTGAGGCGGGCGGCGGAGCGCGCCAAGTCGACCAAATTTTGGAGCGTGAGGTTTTGGCGAAATTGTCTGGCGAGATATTGCGTCGAATGGCTGAGGGTGAGGCGTTCGGTCCGGTTAATCTCAGCCTGACACGTAACCGTGCCGTCCAGGTGCGCATCGGGGAGGATAAAGGCTAGCAATTTGTAAAATTCGGCAAGCCAAATATCGAGAAAATTGGGTTCGAGCAATTTTTATTAGGTTTGATTGCGGAATTTACGAATGTAATGGCAATATATTGTTAAACTTATTAAATAATATCGAATACTTAGTATTTAATTATTCACCTTTACTAAGATATACTTTGTTTGATATAGTAAGTGTCAATAGAAGCTGAATGGTCCGATGGATTAGTTCGGTCACAATACAGGGTATTACCGATGTCGTTATTCGACGAATTCGATAGGCTTACGCCTAATCCTGACAAGGATAAGCGTGACACGCGTGATGCGAAAGATGCATCCGCGCCGGTTCCCTTGCGTGATCCGTTGGCGTCCCGAATTCCGCCCGAACGTAAACCAGAACCGGGAATGGCTGCTGGTCCGATGACGCCTCCGATTGGCGCACCGGAGTCGGCCATGATACGGCCGGTGGAATCGATACGGTTTTCGCTCAGCCGTGGCGCGGTAGCTGCAATTTTCGTCGGTAGCGTGGTCGCGGCGGCATTACTTTATGGCGGCGGATATTTGACCGCGTATGTGGTTTATCAGCCCGGCACTGAACGACAGGCAGAGCAGAAACATCCCGAACCACCGCCTTTGGTGGATACGGATCGTCCACATTCGAAATCCGCGAAGGCAGGAGATGGCAAGCGTGCGGCGGACCCCTTGAAAGTAGTGATGTCGCCGAAAACTTCCGGTGGCAGAGCGGTTGTCGCGCCCCAAAGCGAAGTACCCGAAACCCAGCCATCTGCTGCGCCGGTGGAGCCACCGGTTGCCCGCGCTCCAATTACTTCGCCCGCGCAGGCGAAACCACCTGCTAAATCGGTGACGCCACCGCCGCCCGTTGCTGCGCCGACCGTGCCGGTCGTAGCCGCGCCACCGGCGTCGAATCCAGAAAAATTACTGGATACACCGAAAGCGAAGGCAGACACCGTTTCGGCTCCGTTGCCGCCTGCTCCTGGTGGATTGGCAACGGTTGCGCCACCGCCACCGCCGGTGTCGGCTAAAAAACCTACCACGCAAGCGACGCCCGCGGTTCCACTGAAACCGAAGAGCGAGGCGGATGAGGCGGCACGGCTGGCCACGACTAATACATCGGAAAATCCGGTCAAAAGTGCTTTCTCCGGCAGTGTTGGATATACGGTGCAATTGGGTGCCTTCTCCTCTGAAGCCAATGCGAACGGATTGCTGAAAAAATTAGGTGGCGATATCGGTAATCTGCGCGTTGAGAAAGGTGTAACTCCATCAGGCCGGACTTTGTTTTATCTGCGAGCTGGTTATTTCGGGAAACGGAGCGAGGCGTCCGAATTAGCAGCCCGCCTTAAGGCGGATGAAAAAATTAAGGCGGGCTACGTGATGCGGGTAAAGGCACCTGCCGCAACCCCGTAATCGCGCTGACCTAATTTCCGAGCATGATTGGACAGGCTGGTGCCGTTATACCGCGCTGGTGATTGTGATATTGTTGATGCCAGTTAAATCGGAATTTCTGTCACATGAAAGAATGCAGCAAGGCGATTAATCGGCGTATGGCCGACCCCAATTTCATGAACCGTTATTTTTCCGGGGACGGAATTGATATCGGCGGGGCTCCCGATCCATTGTTTTTATATGCGGAACTTTTTCCTAAAGTCGGCGAAGTTAGAACCTGGGATTTGGGCGACGGCGACGCAACTTATATGGAGGGAGTCGAGGATGAAACCTATGATTTTGTCCATTCGAGCCATTGTCTGGAGCATTTAGAAGAACCGGAAACGGGCCTCAAAAATTGGTTCCGAATTCTGAAACCGGAGGGTTATCTAGTCGTCACCGTGCCCGACGAGGATCTTTACGAGCAAGGCATTTTTCCGAGCACATTCAATCCTGATCACAAATGGAGCTATACCATTTGCAAGACGGAATCCTGGAACGACCGGTCGATTAATATATTCGATCTTCTTCCGAAACTCGGTGAAGCGGCGGAGATCGTCAAGGTAGAGCTTTTGAACCAGACCTATCGCTATGTCTTGCCGCGTTTCGACCAGACATTGACCCCGATCGGGGAGTCGGGAATCGAATTCATTGTGCGCAAACGTAGCCAGGAGGAACTTGCCTTCTGCGGTCTGCACAAACACCCCGGCAATGTCGATGGGGCGCTTTTCAAACTGCTAACTGGAATTAACAAGCCGAAGCGTAAACCGGCCGAAGAGGAAGAATGACCGCCGAGCGGTTGGAAAAGTCGATCGCGGACCATCAGGCGGGACGGTTTAAGGAGGCTGAAGCGGGTTATGAGGCGGTGCTGTCCGAAGACCCGCGGCATCCAGATGCCAATAATCTTCTAGCGGTTCTTTGTTGTCAGCGTCGTGAGTACGACCGTGCATTGACCTACGCCAAAATCGCAATTGCGGTGGGCAGAGCGGTTCCGGAATTTCACAACAATCACGGCCTTGCCTTAAAAGGGCTTGAGCGCTTCGACGAGGCAGTGGTGGCGTTCGAAAAGGCGCTCGAGCTTGCGCCACAGTATGCGGACGCACTTTATAACCTCGGCATGGTCGAGCTTGATCGACGCAATTACGAGGATG
>DLVK01000541.1:1321-5036 GCA_003444235.1 Rhodospirillaceae bacterium | reverse complement strand
AAGCGGAAGCGGAGATAGCCGCCGAAGAAGAGCGCGCCGCCCAGGAAATCAGCAGCGTTTCCGCTGAGCTGGTGCAGTTGGCGACAGAGCAACTTGGTACCGGCAAAACGACCGAAAAAGACGCCAATACAGCAGTAAAAGCAGTGCTGGAAGGAGCGAAGTAATGGGTCTGGACGCCACTGCCTGGGTAGCGATCGCCTTCGTGCTTTTCGTCATCGCCGTATTCAAGCCGGCCAAGAACGCGATTCTGTCCGGGCTCGATGCCAAGATCGACGAGATCAAGGCACAGGTCGAGGAGGCCCAAGACCTGCGGGAAGAAGCGGAGGGGCTGCTTGCAACCTACCAGCGTCAGCAACGCGAAGCCCTACAGGAAGCCGAAGAAATGGTCACCCGCGCAGAGGAAGATGCCCAGCGGCTGCGCACCGAAGCGGAAAAAAGCCTGGAAGAAGCGCTCAAGCGCCAAGAAGAACTCGCGGCCGAAAAGATTGCCCAAGCCGAAGCCGCGGCGGTGGCCCGGGTGCAGGAATTGGCGGTCGACCTTGCAGTGGCAGCGACCGAAAAGATATTGAGCGAACGGCTCACCGGCAAACCCGGTAAAGATCTCGTCGACGAAGCGATCGAAGAGCTTCCGACCAAGCTTCAATAACAAGCTTCAAAAAATTGGCCCCGCCGACGCGGGGCTTTGTTTTACCGGGCAAGCTCTGTAACATTGCGCCCGATCGCTAGCGCAACCTTGAGAAACCGATGCCCTTCGTTTCCCGCGACCGGACAGGCCGGATTACCGGCGTATTCGACAAGCCGACCCCGCAAGCGCAAGAACAAATTCATCCGAGTAGCCCGGAACTCGCCGCCTTTCGTAAGGGGACCGGTGCTCAAAATGTGCGTACCCGGCTCGATCAGTCGGATTCGGAAATGGCCCGTATTACCGAGGATTTGATCGACGTTTTGATCGGCAAAAACATTATCAATTTCACCGATTTTCCCGGCCAAGCTCAAGAAAAGCTGATTAACCGGCGGAAACTTCGGAGCAATCTTTCCTCGCTCTCCAACCTGGTTACCGACCAGGACGACATTCTCTAATCACCCAAAACATTTTCGGAGGCCGACCATGCGCCCGACCAGCGGCAAAACCACCCGCTATTTCGAAGACTTGAAAATCGGCGAACGCTACGACATCCCGTCACGTACCCATTCGGAAAGCCTGTTCTACGCGTTTCAGTTGGTGAGCGGTGACAACCGGCCCTCACATTACGACCGGGAACACTGCCGCTCGCTGGGCTTTCCGGACATGTGGGCACACGGATTTCAGATCCTCTGTCAAACCGCGCCCGGCGCCAGCGACATGTCGCGAGGCGACAGCGAAGTGCGTATTCTGGGAATGATCGAACAAAGCTCGAAGTTCCTGGCACCGGTTTTTTGTGGAGATACGCTCTATCCGCTGTTGGAAGTGGTCGAGCTTATCGAACAGAACACCACCGGCGTCATGGTGGTGCGTTCGACCGTTCATAATCAGAAAGACGAGCTTTGTCTCGAAGGCGAAATTCGCTTGCTGATCGCAAAGAAGAACTGGAAGCCGAAATCCGAACGGGGCTAGTGCACGACTTTCTCGACCAGCCGCTTGACGGTCAGGCCCTGGACGATGATCGAGAACAGCACCACCAAATAGGTCACCGCAAGTATGGTGGATTTGTACTCGTTCTCCGGCAGCGACAGCGCTAAGGCGACCGCGATGCCGCCTCTCAATCCGCCCCACGTCAACACGGGAATCGCACCCTTGGTGAAGGTTTCCCACTTGGAAAGCAGCAACATCGGTGTCGAGACACCGATGAAGCGGGCAAAGAGAGTGATCGGGATCGCAAGCAACGCCAACGGCCATGCAGCGCCGATACCGCCTGCGACGACCAAAACTTCCAGACCGATAAGCAGGAACAGCACCGAATTGAGTACCTCGTCCAACAGCGTCCAAAATCGGATCAAATAAGTGCGCGTGGTCTCGCTCATGGCGTATTTGACGCCGCGGTTTCCGATCAGCAATCCCGCGACCACCACGGCTATGGGTCCACTCATATGCAGAGCGATCGCCAACGAATAGGTCAGCATGACGACAGCGAGCGAAATCAGAATTTCGAGATTATAGTCGTCGATCTTGTACATACTGCGATAGGCGATATAGCCGGCAATCAAACCCAGCGCCGCGCCACCGAGCGCTTCCTTCAAAAACAGATGCGCCACTTCGGTCGTACCCATCGGCACGCCTTTACCCGTACTGCTAACCGCGATCGCGACGATCACGGTAAACACCACAATGCCGACACCATCGTTGAACAACGATTCACCGGCTACCTTTGCTTCCAACGGTGCGGGAACCTTAACGGTTCGAAACAGGCCCAACACCGCGACCGGATCTGTCGGGCTGATCAATGCACCGAAAACCAGTGCCCAGAGGAAGGGCAAATTGATTCCGAACAGGCCCGCTGCCGCCCATATCAGGGTGCCGACGATCGCGGTAGACAACATCACACCGACGCTTGCCATCAGTGCGATCGCCCATTTCCGACTCGCGAAAGCGGTAAAATCCACATGCAGTGCGCCCGCGAAAAGCAAGAAGCTCAACAGCCCATGCATGAGTGTCTCGTGAAAATCGATCTGACCCAATACTTCGTGCAAATGCCGGCCCGCTTGCATGCCGGGCAATGCCAGGTCGAGAACGATCACCGCAAGCGACGCGGCAAGCGCGATGACGACAAGCCCGATCGTATGCGGCAAATTGAGAAATCGGTGATTGAGATAGCCGAACACGGCGGACAGACCGACCAGGATGGCGGCGATATCGAAAACACTCATTCGTCGTACTCCTTGACCACACCATCGGCTATCAGCGCTTCGATCCGGTCGTCGCTATAGCCCATTTTGGCCAGCACTTCGCGACTGTCGCTTCCGATATGCGGCGAACGCGCGAGAGGACTACCGTCTTCGACCGGATCAAGCGCGGGAATTTTCGGCATCGGTATACGCCCGGTCGAATCATGGCCGACCCAAGAAACGAAATCGCGCGCTTTCACCTGTTCATCTTCGAACAGGTCGGCAAATGTGTTCACGCAAGCATTCAACACACCCTCCTCATCCAACGCCCTGCGCCAAAATTCGGTGGGTTTCGCCTTCACCACCTCGCGCACTAGCTCCAACAGTTCTGCTGCGTTCTCTTTGCGTGCTTCGTAGCTGGAGAACCGAGGGTCATCGAGCCATTCTTCCGTGCCGGCTACCTTGCAGAACCCAGGGAACTGCGTATCGCGGCGAGCATTGATGTTCATGTAGCCGTCCGCGGTCTCGAACGTCCCGACCGGCGCGCCGATGATTTCCGTGCTTCCACCCTGCAAATGATGCTCGACCATTTTATAGGCATGGAACGCGCCCATCGCTTCGGCGAGGCTGGTTTCGATATGACACCCCTCGCCCGATTCCCGGCGCTGATAAAGCGCGGTTACGAGAGTGCTGAATAGATAAAGGCTAGTGGCCAAATCGACCACGTAGATATCGGTCAGGTGGGGCATGCCATTCGCGTCCCGATTGATCGACATGAAACCGGTATAGGCCTGCATTACCGAATCGGTGCCGGGATTCTTGGCATAAGGCCCTTCGGAGCCGAAACCGCTTAAAGAGAGATAAATCACATCGGGATTGAATTCGGCGACGGTCGCATAGTCGAGACCGAGCC
>DLVK01000541.1:0-1014 GCA_003444235.1 Rhodospirillaceae bacterium | reverse complement strand
GAGACCGAGCCGTTCGATCACACCTGGGCGGAAGCTCTGCAGCACGACATCGGCTTCGGCGGCGAGCTTCTTGGTGATCTCCAGCCCTTCGGGCTTCTTCAAATCGAGCGCAAGGCCGCGCTTACCGCGATTGAAAGCCACGGTGGCTGCGGTGAAATCGTCATATCGCTTGCCAATTATGCGGCTCCAGTCGCCCTCGAACGGTTCGACCTTCGTTACCGAAGCACCGTGTTGCGCCAACATCATGCCGCAATGAGGCGTGGCAACGCCTTGGCTCATATCCAAGACCTTCAGCCCTGCAAAGGTTTTCCCGTCAAGCATGCGCCCCATCCGTTAGCGGTTTACGCCAGTGGTTCTACTCCGAAGGGGCCGCCAATTGCCAGAGGCGTGCGAGGTTACCGGGTTCATCGAATTTTTTTAGCATCTCAAAGAGCGTTGTGGTGTTGTCCCCCAGTTCCGACTCGACCGAACGGTGGAATTTTTCTTCGAGATCACTCCAGCCCATTGGGTTGCCGGGATGACCGAAGGACAAAGGAATGTCGGCCTCGATCGCCTCACCCTCTTTGAAAGTTACAGTGACCGCCGCATCGAGCATTTTACGTCCCTCGACTGGCACGATTTCGATCTTTTCCATAAAAGCGCGGAGATTGGGATCTACCAATGCCGCTTCGGTGAAATCTTTGGCATGCGCCTTCGAACCCGTAAGACCAAGCGCGACGCAAAATCGCACGCTGAATTTTCCTTCGAGTACGGTGGTCGGTGATTCGATGCCGCCTACTCTTGCGACTCCCGGCGCGACAAACGCTTGGATACGCAAAACCTCACGACCGCCAATCTGTGGGGCCAGCTCCCGCGCCGCGTCCACAGCAGGGTGAATGCCATGCAAACACGCATAGGGCTTGAAGGAATTCCGTAGTACCGCCCAGTCGGATTCAAAATCGGGCTCCATAACCTCGGCAAAGCCGTCCTGCACGAAGGCGCGCGCGAGTCCACCGCCCTCTTCGAATATACCTG
>DLVK01000490.1:3173-5204 GCA_003444235.1 Rhodospirillaceae bacterium | reverse complement strand
CAAACCGCAAGCAGCGACATCCGCCTGCGGAATACGGCTCCGCTCCCAAATCTCTTGTTTCAATCTTGCCTGATCCCAGCCGAGTTCTGCGAACCGCTCCGCGAGCGCGCCCGACATCATCAAGACACCCGGTGTTCCGTCCGTATAACCGGCGAGATAGTGAAAGGTCGCCTGGCCCAGATAACGCGCGACGCGGTTTAAACTTTGTTCCACTTCTTCTTCGGCAGTTTCCTTACCGGTACCGCGGCGCATGATATTCATCGCTCCGGAGCAAGCGACAACGGAGACCGCGTTCGTACCGGCAGCGAATCCGTGCCGGCTTTCGGCGAATGACTGCCAGCCATCGGGCAGATTATCTTCATCCTCGGCGAAGACCGCGTTTGTCGTCCGCATCGGGCCGAATATCGCCATTGTGCCAACACCGGGCAGCGCGCCGCCGACATTCTGCTGCAACAGCCGAATAGCGCGTCCGATGGCGAGCCCCGCCGGACGCTGTGGATCCGGGCCCAGCAACCCGAAACCCGAGTTGAGACGAATTTGTTTTGCGATCGGGCCGTTAACGATGACCACGGGAAACTGACTGCCCGACGATGCCTGCCAACTTGCATGTTTGAGAGCGGGATCGAGGATGGCATCGATCGCCGCCAGCAAGACGGATAAATGCTCCGGCCGGCCGCCGGCCATGGCGAGCGCGACCGCAGCGGTCTCCACGGTCACCAGGCCGCCCCGCGGCATCAGTTTGCCGACGATATGATCGCGTTCAAGATCGGTTCCTTGCAAAACCCAGCCGATGCGTTTTTCCGTCGGCGGATTGATCGGCAGCCCATCGCTCCAGTTGTTGGTCTGAAACCAATTATGAAGTTGGGTCGTCGCGTCCTCGTAATCTTCGCCGGGAACGGTGACCATGGGTGCGTTGCGTAGTCCCGTCTCGGTCGCGCTCGGCCGCCAATCCGTGAGGCCCGCGGCGAAATCATCACCGGCGCCCTCGACCGGCGCTAGGTCGCTTTCGGCCATGAACAGGTCGATCGGGAAACTCACCATCGCCGCATCGGCATCGAAGCCAAATCCGGACATGGCGTTTCGCACCACGCCCATGAAATCTTCGCGGGCGAGCAATACGGTGGGAATGCCGGCAATTTCCAATCTAGCGGCAGCACGGCCGCAAGCGGTAGCGCATCGGCCTCAGGCCGCATTCCCCATGATGACGGCATCGACCTTTTGCGCCCGAACGGCTTCGACCAACTCATCGGAATCGATTACTTCATTGCGGAGCGGAAATTTCTCCGCGGGCACGATGTCGATTCCGGGAAAGTTGGCGCGAAGCAATTCCTCGACCAACGGCAAGGTGCGATGCGCCTGCCATTCGTCGTTAGAAACGATACCCACTTTCTTGCCGTCGAGCCCATCGAGGCGCGCGGCATGAAGCTGAGTAATCTCGATTGCACCAGTCGGATCGAACACTTCGAGTTCGGTCATATAATGCTTCCCAAAATTAAGTCGCAAATTTCTAAATTAAATCAAACACATATCGTCTGCACACCCGATATCACGGTCGGCCTGCTGCAATAGATTCTGCCAACCCTCCGGTGTTTCGATCAACGATTTGCCGACGGTAAGTGCATTTCCCTGCAGCCAGAAATTATGGGTCGGATGGGCGCCGCCGCCAACCAGCAACATGATACCGTCCGGTGTTTGGCAAATCGGCCAGGGGTCGATATCGGCAGCCTGCGCGATGGGATCGGTCGAGGCGCGAATCCATTGTTCAAGGCCGGACGAGATCACCGTCTGCTTGTCGATCTTGGTATGCTCCCACAGGAATTCGCGGACCTTGGGCTTGGTCCACCCAAGGGCTGCCAATTGCTTGGCGACGACCGGCGAAATTATCACCGCGCCGGCGCTTCCCGCGCTCCAACCTCGAATGAAATGCGGATTGGCCGTCTGCATATAGGTGGCGATACGGCGAAGACTGTCCTCGGCTTCCACCTCGAGCGTTTCTTTGCCCGTTCCCCGGCGAATGATGTTGGACCCGCC
>DLVK01000490.1:0-2855 GCA_003444235.1 Rhodospirillaceae bacterium | reverse complement strand
CCCGCCGGTGGCAACGAATACGGAAACTGAATTGGTGCCCCGTTCGATGCCATGCCATTCGGTGGCATGGGGCTCCCAGCCATCGGGCAGTGCGTCCTCCGCTTCCGCGATGACCGCGTTCGTGTAACGCATGGCCCCAAAGATCGCCATCGTGCCCGTGCCCGGAAGTGCGCCGCCCACATTCTGCTGCATCAGCCGAATAGCGCGCCCGATGCTTCCCCCCGCAGGAGCCTGCGGGTTGGGACCCATCATGCCGAAGCCCGAATTAAGACGGATGTCCTTGGCGATCGGGCCGTTCACGATGATTACCGGGAACGTCATGCCCGACGTTGATTGCCATTTATCGTGGTCCATGCCGGGTTGAAGAATGGTCTCAACCGCCGCCAACAGAACCGGCAGATATTCCGGCCGACCGCCCGACATCGCCAACGCGACGGCTACGGTCTCAACCGTGACGATCCCGCCACGGGGCATGAATTTTCCAATCTGTTCGTCCCGAGACCGATCCGTCCCTTGCAGAATCCAGTCGACCTTGTCCGTGGTCGGCGGAATGACCGGCAAGCCGTCGGCCCAAAGATTAGTCAGAAACAGATTGTTGGTTTTGACCACCGCGGATTCGTAATCATCCACATCGAGGTCGATCATTTCCGCATTACGGATACCTTTGGTATCGGCCGCGGGCAGCCAATCCAGCAGACCGTCGATAAATTTTTGCTTGTCTTTCTCGACCGGCGCGAGATCGCTTTCGATCAGGAATACGTCAATCGGAAAAGTCACCATTGGCGCGTCCTGGTCGAAACCGAGACCGGCGACAGCGTTTTTCACCACACCCACGAAATCCTCGCGGGTCAGAATTACGGTGGGAATGCCTGCAGATTCTAGTCGAGCGGCAGCACGGCCGCATGCTGTAGAGCAGTTCCCTCAGGCGGCATTGCCGATGACAACCGCATCGACACCCAATTCCTTGGCCCGTACCACCGTTGCGTCCGCATCGATCACCGCGTTGCCGATGGGAAATTCGTCATACGGCACGATTTCGGCGGTCGGATGATCCGCTTTAATCATCTCGCCGACCAGCGGCAGTGTGCGGTGCGCCTGCCAGCTATCGTTCGACAGCAATGCAATTTTTTTGCCGTCCAACGTATCCAGCCGTGGCGCGTGGAGCTCGGTAATCTCCGTTGCGCCCGAAGGGTCGTAAACTTCCATCGGGGATCCTCCCTTTGTCACTCTTGAGAAAATCGTATCACTAAAAAACCGCGAAAGTAAGCGGCACTCACTTCATTTCCAACAGCACTTTCATGATTCCAGGCTCGGCGTCTTTCGCGAAAGCCGCCAGCCCATCGCCAAGCGAATAGCGGGCATCGATAAGTTCCGTCGGATCGAAATCTCCCGAGGACAACAGCGCCAAAGCCTTGTCGAATGGCCCGCAGCGAGACCCGACGATCTTGATTTCATCCACCACCACCGGTGCTGCGTCGATGGTGAGCGCGCCGGGATAAGTGCTTTTCAACACCAAAGTCCCTTTCGGCCGAAGGGCGGCCAATGCGGTCGCAAACCCATCGGGATTGCCGGTGCATTCGACGGCGATATCGAAACTGCGCTCGGGCACCGCGTCGGTTACGGTTTCGGCCACATAGGCTTCAAGCCGCTTCAATTTCTCTTCGCCGCGCCCCATCGCGGTTACCGATGCGCCGGTCAACGCCAAAACACGGCAAATAAGATGGCCGAGCTTGCCGGGGCCCACGACGAGCACTTTGTCGCCCGCGCCCATTTTCACCTGTTCCAAAATTTCCAAGGCCGCGGCCAACGGCTCGGTAAACACCGCCGCATCGTCCGAGATTTGATCTGGCACTTGGTGCAGGTTCGCCACCGGCAACGACAGGTGTTCCGCAAAAGCGCCATCGCGACCCACGATACCGAGGACGGTTCGGTTCCCGCAGTGTTTGGACCTCCCCGACGCGCAATTCGGACATCGGCCGCAGACGGCATTGATTTCGCCGACCACACGTTTGCCCACGATGTCGGATGGCCCGTCTTCGACCATGCCCACGAATTCGTGGCCGAGCACGCCAGTAAAGGGGTAGAGACCGCTGATCAATCCGCTATCTGTGCTGCAGATGCCCGCCTGTGTTACCCGCACCAAAGCTTCGCCGTCCCGTGCCGGGTCGGGAATATCATCGCGAACGTCGAGGGTTTCGTTTTCAAGCCAGAGGCCCAGCATGGATCAGATCACCCGAACGCCGCCGCCGTCCGTTGCGATGCACTGGCCGGTGACATACGCCCCCCGAGGCGATGCCAAGAAGTAGATCGCGTCCGCCACCTCTTCCGCCGTGCCCAAGCGCTGCAGCGGCACATTCTCCGTGCGCGGGCGAAAATATTCATCCTCGGTCATCCCATCGCCCCATCGTTCGTAAGAGGTCATCAAATTTGGCGTGACGATCCCTCCGACGGACACGATGTTGACCCGGATGTTCTCCGGACCCAATTCGAGGGACAATCCTTGTGTCCAATTCATACAGGCCGCCCACGCGATCGCCGACGTGGCGATACGGGGTCCGGGCTGAATTCCTTTGGTGGAGGTGATATTGACGATACTCCCCGCATCGGATTTACGAATCCATGGTAATGCGGACTGGGTCACCCGCAGCATGCCGAAAAACTTGCGGTCGAAGGCCAGTTGAAATTCGGCTTCATCCATGTCGGCAAACCGGCTCGGCGGCAAATAA
The DNA here is from genome assembly GCA_003444235.1 of Rhodospirillaceae bacterium. Taxonomy (GTDB): domain Bacteria; phylum Pseudomonadota; class Alphaproteobacteria; order UBA8366; family UBA8366; genus UBA8366. The sequence goes on along the minus strand of DLVK01000490.1, from coordinate 129 downwards.
TCGGCACCGACCGGGTCTTCCGAAAGCACCGGACGCACCACCTTGTCGCTTTTATGTTGTTCGGATTCACCGGCATTGTTGACCAGCATATCGATACGCCCGAAGGTCTCGCCCACCTGATTGGTGAAG
>DLVK01000153.1:0-9663 GCA_003444235.1 Rhodospirillaceae bacterium | reverse complement strand
GATGGTCGGCCATCGGATCGTTTCGATGGCAGCGCACCAGAGCCTAGAGAAGGACTGAAGCGCGGGCACATACCGCACTCGATCAACCTAACACCGGCCCAATTGATGAATCCGGATTCAGGTACATTCCTCACGGTGTCGGAATTGGCATCGGTTTTCGAAAATGCCGGGATCGATCCTACAGCACCGGTCGCCATGACCTGTGGCTCGGGCGTCGCCGCCTCGGCCCTGTCGCTCGCACGTTACCTCATAACCGGTGACATCGCGCCGGTTTATGACGGCTCGTGGAGCGAATGGGGCGGCCGGGACGATGCACCCGCTGCGACCAAGCCATCCTGACCTCGCACGATGGTTCGGCCGGTAAACGAAATAGATTCCGATCGGCTTGACGTTACCGTCACCTATCTTGATATGACCGCACGGCCGACCCGGCCGCCGCGACCGGCACCGATCCTTGACGTGCCGACGATGATCCTAAAAGCAGAGCAGCCGACGGTCGCATTCTATCGCCACCTCTACGCTGCGGTTGGCCTGCCTTGGCTTTGGTTCGAACGGGCGGAAATGAAGGATGCCGCTCTGCAGATGGTCCTCGAGGACGAAAATATCGACATCTACGTTTTATATGTCGGCGGCGTGCCGGCAGGATTTGCAGAGTTTGACGCACGGCGCCCGCCCAACGCTCGTGAGGGTGACCTTCATCTCGCTTATTTTGGCCTAGTGAGCGAATTTATTGGCCGTGGCCTCGGTCCTTTTTTTCTCGACGCGGTAGTTGAAATTGCCTGGGCGCGTGAGATCGACCGGCTATGGCTGCGCACTTGCACTTTGGATCACCCTTCGGCGTTACCGGTCTATCAAAAAGCCGGTTTCGAGGTGTTCGCTCAAGAACAGCACCTAATCCAGGATCCGCGGGAGCGCGGCGTAATCCCGCGCGTAGATCGCCCCACGGCACCCTAAATTTGTAGCAGATCTGCGGTGTGCTCGGCGAGCGCCATAGAGCTTGTGACCCCGGGCGATTCGATGCCGAACATATTCGCCAATCCTTTGATTCCGTGATCTGAGGGCCCTTGAACCATAAAATCCGGAAGCGGTGTGCCGGGCCCATGAATCTTAGGCCTGATACCCGCATAGTCGGGATTTAGAGAATCATCGGGCAATCCCGGCCAGTAGGTTCGGATGGCTTCGTAGAATCCTTCACAGCGTGACGGGTCTACCTCGTAGTCGAGATTATCGCCTCCGTCGAGCCATTCCACATCGGGCCCAAATCGCGCTTGGCCGCCCATATCGACGGTGATGTGAACCCCCAACCCACCATCGCGGGGCATCGGATAAATCAATCGCGAGAAAGGTGCCTTACCTGTAAGTCCATAATAATTTCCCTTGGCGAAAAATTCCTGTGGGATCGTTTCGGACGATAGGCCATCGAACTTGCGCGCCAAGGCGGGGGCGAATAATCCAGCGCAATTGACCACATAATCGCACCTCAACTGCATCGGCATTTCTCCGCCGACGGAAAGCTCTACACCGTCATCATCGGCCTTTGCCGAAAGCACCGGGCTCATAAACGCGATCATCGCGCCCCGGTCTTCCGCATCGCCTTGGTACGCAAGCATCAACGAATGGGTGTCGATGATCCCGGTGGTGGGCGAGTGCAACGCGCCTACGCAATATAGTTCCGGCTCCATGGCGATCGCTTCATTGGCGCGCATCAGATCAAGCGGCACGCCGTTAGCGGCTGCCTTGGCCTGGATCGTCTGCAGTGTCTCCAATTGAGAGTCTTCGGTCGCGACAATCAGCTTGCCGCAATTCCGATGCGGAATGCCGCGCTCCTCGCAATACCGGTAGAGCTGCTTCTTGCCCTCGACGCAAACCCGCGCCTTCAGCGAGCCCGGCTCGTAATAGATGCCTGCGTGAATCACCTCGGAATTCCGCGAACTGGTGCCGGTGCCAATGGCATTTTCACTTTCCAGGATGATCACTTCGCGCCCACGGAGTGCCAACTCTCGCGCCACCGCAAGGCCGACTACCCCGGCACCGATTACCGCACATTCGATCCGTTCAGCCGCCATTGCCGTTTCCTTCTGCCGAAAAAGGCGAAAATCTGATAGGAAGCGATATTCAACTTGTCACCGCCCGCATCATCGCCAGCGAGCATATACACGAAATTGGGGACGATATGAAAGACGATACCAAGCTGATCCACGAAGGCCGTGACCCATTCGACCACTACGGCGCAGTCAACACGCCGGTCTATCATGCGTCGACAATTCTTTTTCCAACCATGGAGCAATATCTGGGTCGTGGCTCGGATCCGGCTGTGAAAGTGCGCTACGGTTTGCGCGGCACCCCAACTACCTTTGCGCTGGAGGACGCGTTGACCACGCTTGAAGGCGGCGCAGGCACTATCCTCAACCCTTCGGGTCTTCAGGCAATAACCATGGCATTGATGGCGTTCGTCGAAACCGGCGACCACGTGCTCGTTACCGACAGCACCTATTCCCCCTGCCGATCCTTTTGCGACAAATTTCTCTCCCGTCTCGGCGTGGAAACCAGCTACTATGATCCGTTGATCGGCGCCGGTATCAAAGACCTGATCCGTGACAATACCAAGATTGTCTGGACCGAATCCCCCGGCTCGCAGACGTTCGAAGTCCAGGACATTCCCGCAATCGCCGCGGCGGCCCGTGACGCAGGCGCGATTTCTATGATCGATAACACCTGGTCCGCTGGCTACTTTTTCAAACCCTTGGAGCAAGGCATCGATGTCTCGGTTCATGCCTCGACCAAATACATGGGGGGCCATTCGGACGTGATGATGGGCGCCATCATCTGCAACGAAGCCACCTTCGATCAGGTCAAATCTGTCGCTGGCATGTTCGGCAATCATGCTGCGCCGGACGATGTCTATCTGACTTTGCGCGGTCTGCGTTCGATGGGCGTGCGCATGGCGCGACAATATAAAAACGGCGTGAAGATCGCGAAATGGATCGCCGAACAGCCGATCGTGAAACAAGTCATGCATCCGGCCCTTGAGAGTGACCCGGGCCATGAGTTATGGAAGCGAGATTTCACCGGTGCCGCTAGCCTCTTCGGCTTTGTCGTCGACGAGATCGATCAGAAAAAGATCGCCGCATTCCTCGATGGCATGAAATTGTTCGGAATGGGATCCAGTTGGGGGGGCTTCGAAAGCCTATTGATTCCGACCAACCCGTCAATGATCCGCACCGCGACCAAATGGGAACCCGGTGGCCAGACATTGCGAATTCATATCGGGCTTGAAGACACCGACGATCTGATAGCGGACTTAGAAAAGGGATTCGAGCGTTTGGCGGGGAATTGATCCGCGCCAGGAAATTTTTGCCTGCCAGCATATTCTGCTCGGCAAATTTTACCGCTGGATTTAGCCGGGCGCCCATACCAGCGGCGAATAGTGGCCAGCGATTTGCATTATCCCAATTGGTCGATCACACTTCCATCTGAGTCGGCTTCGATTTCGGCAGCCAAAACGGAAATGTCATGGAACAGAAGGTTTCTTCGCACCCCGCAAACGTCAGCTCGGAAGACGCACGGGACAAAATCGTTACCTTGGCCGAATTAACCGAAACGCTCTCGAAGCGTGACGCCAAGAAAATAAAAGTTGTCCTCTGTCACGGCGTTTTCGATCTCTTGCATATGGGGCATGTACGGCACTTTCAGGAAGCACGCGCCATGGGAGATGTGTTGGTGGTGTCTATTACTGCCGATGCATTCGTCAACAAGGGACCCGGCAAGCCGGTCTTTTCCCAGGGGCTTAGGGCAGAGATGTTGGCCGCTCTCGCCTGCGTCGATTGGGTAATCGTCAATGACTCGCCGGATGCGGTGCCGGTACTAGATGCGATCAAGCCGAATGTCTATGCAAAGGGCTCCGACTATTCGGACTCCGACGACGACATAACCGGGAAAATCGACGTCGAACGTAGGCGTGCCGAGCGCCACGGCGGGCGGGTGGCAATCACCGACGATATCACCTTCAGCTCGTCCGAACTGCTCAACCGACATTTCGAGGTTTTCGAACCGCAGGTCCGAGACTTTCTCGCGGGCATGCGCGAAGGCGGCGCGCTCGATAGGCTAATGGAATATCTGGACAAGTTGTCCGAAATGCGGGTGCTGGTGGTCGGCGATGCCATTATCGACGAACACCCGTAGATCATCGCCGCCCCGGCAGCGTAGGTTTCACCGCGGCCGATCATAAAATCGCCACCGCCCGGGCCTAAAAAAACCGTGAGCGCTATACCGACTAGGCACAGCGCACCGCCAATCAAGGCAATAACGCCGACGCGTTCGGCAAAAATCAGCCAAGACAGCACCAACACAAGCGGCGCCTCGAGCTGACTGACGAGGACGACACTGGTAACCGTCGTATTGGACACCCCAAGGAAAAATAACCATGGCGCGACCCCGTTCGCCATGAAGGCGAGGATAAACAGCTTTATCCATTCGCCCGCACCGATGGCGGCCAAATTGGCTTTATTCCACTGTTTTCGATGTACCGCGTACAAAACGATCGCGGCGCAGGCATTGCCGGCAAAGAACAGATTGCAAAAGGAAATCGCGTTGCGCCCGTCGATTGGATACTGAGCACCGAGTTCGTTCAAAATACGAATTACCGATGCCGCCGCACCGAATACGACAACGGAAAACAACAAGTAGGCGAAACCTGGAATACGAACTGAGGGAGTCATCGCGGCACCGAGAAAATTTCTATAACGCTATAACCTCTCCACCAATTTGCCAATTAGGAATACACTTATTCCCATCTCAGAAGAGGCATGAGGGGGAATAAATTATGGCGGTGACTTCGCTTGATCAACATCGCAATGGCAGCGTGAGGGAAAGAGTAAGCGCGGAGGAATGGGAACTGCGATGCGAATTGGCTGCAGCCCACCGGCTGATCGCACATTTCATCAATACTGATCTGACCTACAACCACATTTCGGTGCGTCTACCGAGCGAGCCCGACCATTTCCTGGTCAAGGCCGAGACCTTTTATATGGAACAGGTCACCGCCTCGAATCTGGTGAAATACGACGTCGACGGCAAGCAGGTCATGAAATCCGATTATCAGGCCAGCCCCGCCGCTTACAACGTTCATGCTTCGGTCTTGAAACATAGGCCGGACGTTATGTGCGCGGTTCATACGCACACACCCGCCAATCTCGCCGTATCGGCACAAAAGGCCGGCCTGTTGCCGATTACTCAGCAAGCGATGCGATTTTATAAGCGCATAGCCTATTACAAAAACGAACATGACGATGTCACCAAAGAAGGCACCGAGTTTCTAGCAAAGGCGCTAGGAGATAAGTGGGTGATGATCTTGGAAAACCACGGCGCGTTGATTTGCGGCAAGACGTTACCGGAAGCCTATATCTACCACCACGTTTTCGAACTCGCCTGCAAGGCGCAGATCGGTGCCTTGGCCGGCGGCGCCGAAGTGATCACACCGGATTGGAAGGTCCTGAAGGAACGTGTGGCAAAAGCGGGGAAGATCGGCATTTACGACCGTAACAGCAAAGACTGGACCGCCGGCATCGCACTCGCCAACAAGCTGTTTCCGGATTACAAAGACTAGCAAAGCCCGCGGTACGGGTCTGGAGAGTAGGAGCAACGGCAATGAAAATCGTTCGAATTTTTACGGGCGACGACGAAAAGTCCCACATCGAGATAACCCAAGACGAAGACCTACCGTTGCCCGAACGCAACGGCACCCGAACCGAACGGCTCGGTGCCGTCAACACGCAGTTTTTCACGCGCGAAGAAGGGCCCGTCGGCCCCTTCCACACACCTCGGCAACGCCAATACATATTCTATCTGACGGCCCAGGTTGAAATCGGCTTGGCCGACGGATCGAGCGTGATGATGGAACCGGGTGACGTATTGCAGGCCGAAGACACGACGGGCCGTGGGCATACCTCCCGGGTCGTTAAAGGTGGCATGTGCGCTCTGGTCGGGTTGGCATAAAGTCGGGTTACACCTCGCCTAAGCATCTTCGACCACAAAGACTTTCCGTAAATCACGCCCGCTGGCGACCCCGGTAGGACTCGAACCTACAACCGCCGGATTAGAAATCCGGTGCTCTATCCGGTTGAGCTACGGGGCCTTACGTCCCAGCGACCGAATTAATGTGTCCAGGGCTGTCTTCGGTGAAAGGCGAAATTATCCGCGTACGCCTTGGGCTTGATCCGGCGTTCCTTGGGCGCTGTCACGGTGTAGGTGTAGCCCTGCGCCTTGGCATACTCCACCGCTGCCTCTTGGCTATCGAATTCGAGCCGCACCTGACGCCTGGTATCGGCGGATCCGTTCCAGCCCATGATCGGGTCGGGCGTCGCGCGGTCCTGGGGCTCGAACACCAACAGCCAGTCCTTGGTCTTGGCGCGACCGGACTGCATGGCGGTTTTTGCGGGCCTAAAGATACGAACGTGCATCAGCAACCTCGTAAGCTCGAGCGATACCTCAGTGCTTACACGCCAATTACGCCAATCTCAACCATTCTGATCGATTATTTGGCGTCTTTTCCCTTCACCTCGACGCCGGCCCACTGCTCTATCAGGCGAATGAGGCCGATCGAAGATTCATCCGCATGCCCTTGGGTCAACGCGAATTGAAGGAACTGCCGCGCCTGCGACCCGAGCCACATGGGCACGCCCATCGCGGCCGCCTGCTCCACGCACAGATTTACATCCTTATGGATCAATTGCGTGCGCATGGATTTGAAATTACGCGGCAGGACGAAGGTGGGATATTTGTCCTCGGTCGCGCGGTTCATCCCGCTGGAACGGTTGAAGATATCGAGCAGGGTTTCCGGTTCGATCCCGGACTTCACCCCCATCACCATCGCTTCCGCCGTCGCGATATTGCCGACCGCCGAAAGGTAGTTGTTGGCAACCTTCGCGGTCTGCGCCATCCCCGGCTCGGGGCCCACATAAAAAGGCGCGCTCCCCACATAGCCGAGAATGTCTTTGACCGCTTCGTAGAGGTCTTCGGGGCCCGATAGCATCAACGCCAACGAACCGGCCTCGGCGCCGCGCCGGCCGCCGCTCACCGGACAATCGAGACACTGAATGCCTTTTTCGCCGAGCGCCGCGCCAACCTCTTGGGCGACGATGGCGCCACTGGTCGACAGGTCGATATAGCGTTTGATCTTCGATCCCTCGGAAAGCCCTCCGGGCCCCGTCGCCACATGTTTGACCACGTCCGGCGTCGGCAAACTGACCAATACCGTCTCTACCTGATCCGCGACGTCTTTCGCGGTGGCGACCCGTTCGGCCCCTTCCGCGACCAACGCTTCCGCCGCCTCGTCGACCACATCGCAGACGATGAGCGGATGCCCGCCCTTGATGAGATTGCTCGCCATCGGCCCGCCCATCATGCCGAGGCCGATGAAGCCGAGTTTTTCCTTCGCCATTTTTTAGATTCCTTGGATGTTAGCTTTCGTGTTCGTCGAAGAATTCTTTCGCCGCTCGCGCCGCCGACAGGCCCGCGGGCATGCCCGCATAGCAACACACATGCATCAGCACTTCGCGGATTTCTTCTTTGGTGCAGCCGTTGTTCAGAGCGCCTTCGATATGGTGCTTGAGCTCGGTCGGTTTATCGAGCGTCGCCAGCATGCAAACGCTCAGCATGCTCCGGGTTTGCCGCGAAAGCACGCCGCGCCCCCAGACCATGCCCCAGCCCCATTCGGTCGCCGCCTGTTGGAACGGCGCCATGAAGTCGTCCTCCTCGGCGAGCGCGAGGGAATTGTCCACGCGCTCCTTACCGAGGACTTCCGAACGAATCTTGCGGCCCTTTTCGAATTGAGCGTTTTTGTCGAGATTTGACATCGACGCTACTCGGCCGCCTGCAGTTCGGTGATCGTGTTCTGCGCGCTCAAATTCTCGAGACTTGCGGCAACATCGACCACGACCGGACCCTTGTGAGCCAGGGCTTCCTCGAGCACCTTCGGTGCGTCCTCGGGTGTGCGAATACGCAGCCCCTTGGCTCCGAACGCTTCGCCATAGCTTGCGAAGTCCGGATTGACGAGATCGTTGATACCCGACGCGCGGCCCGGATGGGCAACCTCCTGATGTTCACGGATGGTGCCGTACTGACCGTTGTTGGAAATGAACAGCACCACATTGGCGTTTTCCTTAACCGCCGTGGCAATCTCGGAGCCGGTCATCAGCGCGCCCCCGTCGCCGGCGAGGCCGACGATCTGGCGGTCCGGATGGCGGATCGCCGCTGCAATCGCGCCCGGAATGCCCATACCCATGGCACCGGATTCCGCGCCGATCAGGGTCTGATTTTCTTTGAATGGATAATTCAAATAGAGCCAGCTCGAGAACCCGCCCACATCGACCGAAATCAACGCTTCGTCGTTAAGCTGGTCCTTCATCGCCTGAATGACATGGCCGAACTCGACCCCGTCTTCGGACTCGCGGGGCTGGTATTCGGAGGTGCTCACATAGTTCTGGTGCGCCTTTTCAAGCCACGCCTTGCGTCCGTCCGACGGTGGCGGCGCATTTCGTTCGCACATCGCGGCCATAAACGGCTCCGACGAGGATACGACCCCAAGTTCGGTCCGATACAGCCGGTTGATCATGTCCGCATCCGGATAGACGTGGATCAGCTTCTGGTTTTCCGACGGCACGGTGAAGCTCAACGAGGTTTTCATCGTCATGCGCGAACCGACCGCAAGGATCACGTCCGCATTCTGCGCATTCTCCTTGATCGATGCCGGCGGACGAACGCCGAGACCGCCCGCATAGTTCGGATGGTCGTTCGGAATGACATGCTGATGACAATGGCTTGCCATCACCGGCAGCGAATACTGCTCGGCGAAGGATTTGAGCACCTTGCGGGCGCCCTGGCTTGTGGCTTCGTTGCCGACGACCAAGACCGGCCGCTCGGCGTTTTCGAGCAACCCGGCCACCGCATCCAAATCCCGCGGCGACGGCTCGGCGCCCCAAGCGGGTTGCGGGCCCAGAGGCTCGGCTTCGATTTCCTCTTCCAGCACGTCTGTCGGCAACGCGACGACGACCGGACCCGGCGTACCGGATTGGGCGAGATGGAACGCACGCGCGACGATCTCGGGCAGCCGCTCGGCCACGTCGACCTGCTCGACCCAACGGCAATAATGGCCGAAGGCCTGGACAAAATCATATTGCTGGCTCGGGAAACGATGGATTTGCTTCCGGCTCACCTGACCGAAGAAGCAGACCAGCGGCGTGGCGCCGATATCGGCGGCATGGACCGCAACCGACGCATTCGTCGAGCCGGGGCCGCGGCTTGCGAAAACCACGCCGGGCCTGCCTGTGATCTTGCTATCCGCCAACGCCATATACGCCGCGCCGCCCTCATGGCGGCAGGTCACCGAGCGAATTTTCGGATCGTCGTACAGCGCATCGAGAAACCCGAGATAGCTCTCCCCGGGCACGCAGAAAAACTGATCGACACCATGCAACGCCAAAGTATCGAGAAACACATTCGCACATCGTCTGGCCATGAAATCCTCCCCCTGCTCCGCTGCGGAGCGCATATGTTTGAACTGGATTGTTGATTAGGACTTTGCCCCGAAGACAGATGGAGCGCAAGATAGCGGGCTATACCTAAAGCTGGTCGGGGCGGCTGGATTCGAACCAGCGACCCCCTGCT
>DLVK01000467.1:0-15448 GCA_003444235.1 Rhodospirillaceae bacterium | reverse complement strand
CCCAACCTGATTTCACTGGCGCGGTTGTTTGCAGTACCGCTGATGGTTTGGCTTATCGCCTCCGGCCAGATGGCGGTAGCATTCTGGGTATTTATCGCAGCGGGCATTTCCGATGCGGTGGATGGCTTTATCGCCAAGCGCTTCGATGCGGCGAGTACTTTTGGCAGTTATATCGATCCGCTCGCCGATAAAGCATTGTTGGTGAGCTGTTTCGTGGCGCTTGGTATCGAGGGTCAAATCGCGGTTTGGCTGGTTATCCTGGTTGTTTTTCGCGATGTTTTGATTATCGGTGGTGCGATACTGGCTCTGCCCCTCGGACGTCCGGTGATTATGCAGCCCCTATTCATTTCGAAACTGAACACCACACTTCAAATCGTATTGGTCGCACTTGTTTTGGCTGAAGTCGGGGTCGGCGTCCGCGATGGACAGGTTTTGATCCTCATGCAGTATATCGTGGCAGCGACAACGCTGGCCTCCGGCATCGGTTATGCTTACCGTTACGTCGCAGCCACCAATAACGGTGTGACCGGCGGCAATGGTCGGACCAAACAGCCCGGGGAGTAGCACGATGACGTTCCAGCAAAGAAGTTTGATTTGGATCGCTGTAATCGGTGTGTTTATCGTCGCGCTGGTTTTGTTGCGCGGTATCCTTTTGCCGTTCGTGATTGGCATGGCGGTCGCCTATTTGCTCGACCCGGTTTGCGATTGGTTGGAAAATCACAGGTTCTCGCGCACCTGGGCGACGGTGCTCGTGACATTGCTGTTTTTCGTTTTGATCGTTCTCGCGTTCGCTTTGCTGATTCCGCTGTTAATCAATCAGGTTGCGGAATTCGTCGATAAGGTGCCGGGATATGTGCGTGCGCTGGAGGCCAAGATAATGCCGCTCGCCGCCAAGCTTATGGCGCATCTCGATGTGGGTAGCGATCAAGAAATAAAGGAATTGTTCAGCCAGCATATAGGCGATGCAGCAGCAATTGCCGGTCGATTTGTAATTCGCTTATTGAGCGGTCTTGAAGCCGCATTCAACGTAATTTCGATCATTGCGATTACGCCGGTGGTGGCTTTTTATCTGCTGCGCGATTGGGACCGAATCATCAATCAGATCGACGGTTATCTGCCTATCAGTCAGCGCGACACCATACGCGAACAAGCGGGTCTGGTCGATCAAACGCTTTCGGGATTTGTGCGTGGCCAATTCACCGTGTGTCTGCTGCTGGGCATCTATTATGCGATCGGACTATCGGTTATAGGCTTGGATTTCGGGCTAATATTGGGCCTTGGGACCGGACTAATTTCCTTTGTCCCCTATTTTGGGATGTTGGCCGGTGTCGTTGTCGGTCTTGGAATCGCTATCGCACAATTCGACACCTACGGGCCTATCGTTGCAGTTGGTGCGGTTTTCGCCGTCGGGCAGATCGTCGAGGGAAACTTTGTTACCCCGAAACTCGTTGGTGACCGCGTTGGACTTCACGCGGTTTGGATTATTTTCGCATTGATGGCCGGCGGCGCACTGTTCGGGTTCTTGGGTGTTCTTTTGGCGGTGCCCATTGCCTCCGTAATCGGAGTCATGGTGCGGTTCGCGCTCGACCGGTATCTCGCGAGCCCACTTTATGACGGTAGCCGCCGGACAGGTGGGCGAAAAAGAAAAGGGCGTTAGAGCCCGTTGACTGCAAAATCGCAAATTCCGTTGGACTTCGGCCATCGCTCTGCGACCGATATGGCGGACTTCTTCGTTGCGCCGTGCAACCGCGATGCGGTGGCTTGGGTCGACCGTTGGCCGGAGTGGCCAGCACCGGCATTGGTGCTGCACGGACCTGCGGGGTCGGGCAAAAGTCACCTCGCCGAGGTCTGGCGTGGCAAAGCCGAGGGCGCGCGGCTGAGCCTTGAAAATCTCGAATCAGAAACCGTTGCCATGCGAGCAGATTCGGTTTGTACTCTGATCGATCCGGTGGTTATGCCGTTCGATCAGGAAGCGCTGCTTCACCTCTTCAATGCGACCGCGGAACGGAACGGACATTTGCTGCTCGTAGCCGAGGTGCCAGCAAGCCGTTGGTCGCTGACGCTTGCGGACCTGCGGTCGCGGCTCCAGGCCGCACCGTCGGTCGGGATCGGCGCTCCCGACGACGGGTTAATAGGTGCCGTGATGGTCAAGCAGTTCGCCGACCGGCAGCTTAATGTGGACCCTGAGGTGTTGACGTTTTTGCTCGCGCGGATGGAGCGTTCATTCGAAGCGGCGAGCCGCCTGGTCGCCGCGTTGGACAAGGCGGCGCTGGCGGAGAAACGCCGTATTACCGTGCCTCTCGCGGGTGACGTGCTATCGTCACTGACGGAATAACGGCTAGCGAACTTGAATTGTTCGTTCGGTTTCGAGGATTTTGAGACGAACGCCGCTGACGTTGCGGTAGAGCGCGAAGCGACCTTTGTATGTGCCTTTGGGCCATGTCCGGCCATGGCCTTTACGGCCGACAAAATCAAATTTGAACTGCGTGACTTGGCTGATTTTCCGTTTCGATTCAGCGAGAGTTTTGCCATCGGGTGATAAAATACTCAGTTCGTAGTCATCGCCTTTGCGCACGCCGCCAAAATCGACGGCAAATATAAAGTTCGGCGCTTTGCGATACATTTCGCCCTTGAGATCGAGCCCATAAACCAATGCGACGCGATTGAATTTGGCGCTATCGCTGAACCCGGCACCAAGAATTAGCGCGTTTGGATATCGTAGTTTGGTTCGCGCACGGGGCGCCCACAGCGATTTGCCGCTGGTACCGCACTTATTCGCTGTTGTGCCGCCTGTAAACGGGTCGACGACTCTATTCCGATGTAAGACACCGAAATGTAAATGAGGATTCTGCGCGAGCCCGGACATACCGACCTGACCAAGTGTTTGGCCGGCTTTGATCTGTTGGCCCTTGGCGACGCGAATGCTGTGTCGTTTCAAATGCGCATAAATCGTGCGCCAACCGCGTCCATGGTCGAGGATTACGACGTTTCCAAGGCCCCGACGGGTTATCACGTCACGACCTACCGCTTTGTGGGAGACATCCGCCATTCCGCGCCGCACTTGGACCACGCGGCCGTCTGCGGCCGCCAGGACATCGACTCCGCGTAACATCAGATCGATACTGCGTAATCTAATATCCGTGCCCTTGTGATTGTCGTAGGACAGGTTCCCACATCGATAGTCTTGCCAGCCTTTCGACCCATCGTGATCGACGAACAGCATCAGGTCGCAGTTTTCACCGAATTTGCAATCTATCGGCAGGTCGAATGCAGGAGCGTTCTGTTGTGCTGTCGCGGAAGACGCGACCAGGATGACGGTCGCTGCGAGGAGCAGTCGGCGCATCTTTTAGCTTTGCTTTTGTGTTATGAGGCGGATCGAATTGTTCTCTACCGCGATGGCAAGTTCGCCTCTTTTCAACGCCAGAGCTTGATCGCCGAAAAGATCTCTGCGCCAGCCTTTGAGCGCGCGCACATTCGCATTGTCATCTGCGGCGATAAGTTCGAGATCGCCGACGCTCGCAATCAGTCGACTGGCAACGCCCGATTGTTCGCTGCATTGCTTGAGCATCACTTTTAAGAGTTCGGTGACAGGGCCGATCCCGGGGGGCAGAGGGGGCTTGGTTTTCTTTACCGGCGCTTTGTCTCGGGGAACCGCTTTTCCTGTTGCGATCGCCTTTAACAGAATTTCGCCGCCCTTCCCTTTAGAAAACCCGTTTGACAGGCCTCGCGTGCGGCCAAGTTCATCGAGGTTTTTCGGTGCACGAGCTGCCAAGTCGAGCAGAGTATCGTCGCGGGCGATGCGGTTGCGCGGGATGTCTCGTCGCTGCGCTTCGCGCTCGCGCCAAGCGGCAACCGCTTGCAAAACGGCGAGAAATCGCGGTTCGGTGCTGCGGCTTTTGATTCGTTGCCAGATAGTGCTCGGATTTGCGTCATAGGTTTCGGTCGCGGTGAGTATCGCCATTTCCTCATCCAGCCAACGAGTGCGCCCGCTCTCATCGAGTTGTTCGGCAAGCGCTTCATAGACAGTGCGCAGGTGGGTCACGTCGCCAAGCGCGTAATCGAGCTGTTGCGGGCTCAAAGGTCGGCGCGACCAGTCGCTGAAACGCGATTGCTTGTTCATGCGTGCGCCGGTGATCCTTGCGACAAGCGGCTCGTAGCCGATCTGGTCGCCGAATCCGCAAACCATTGCCGCCAGCTGCGTGTCAAAGATTGGCCCTGGTAGTTCGTCCATCTTGTAGAAAAAAATTTCCATGTCCTGTCGTGCGGCATGGAAAACTTTCAGGATCGAGTTGTCGCGCATCAAGTCGTATAGCGGCGTGAGGTCAATTCCATCGGCCAGAGGATCAATGATCACCGCTTCATCTGCGCCACCGATTTGGATCAAGCACAGGATCGGATAGTAGGTGCGTTCGCGCATGAATTCTGTGTCGACAGTCAGAAAGGGAGTGCCTTTCTGACGTGTGCAGAATGCGGCGAGAGTTTCACTATCGGTGATTGGAACTATCGACATCGTGCGACAGGGATACACCCATTTTTCGTGCCGTCAAAGGATAGCCGTCACCGGTCGATTACGGGCCGGTAGAAAACACTGCTTTTTGGTGAGCTCAAAATCGCCCTAATCTTGACAACCGCTACGAATCCATGCCCTTTGCGGCGGATTTCCAAGCGATACAGTTGGCCGATATGCATCTCTACCGCACCCATAACTGCGACGCGTTGCGTCTTGAAAATGCAGACGAACAGGTACGTTTGTCGGGCTGGGTTCACCGTATGCGTGACCACGGCAATTTATTGTTTGTCGATTTGCGTGATCACTATGGGATTACCCAATGCGTGATCGATGTTTCCAGTGAGCTTTTCGCTGAAGTGGAATCTTTGACAAACGAGTCCGTCATTACCGTCACCGGGCCGGTCAAAAAACGTTCCGACGAAACCATCAACACGAATATTCCAACCGGCGAAGTCGAAGAGTGGATCGAAGAAGTCGCACTGCAAGCTGCTGCTGCCGCTTTACCCATGCCGGTCAACCAGGATGCGGGTTATCCCGAAGACATCCGGCTTCGCTATCGATTTCTAGATCTCCGCCGTGAAGAACTTCACAACAATATTGTTCTGCGCTCAGCGGTAATCTCATCGATCCGCCGCCGTATGATCGAAGGCGGATTTACAGAGTTTCAAACGCCGATTTTGACATCGTCATCTCCCGAAGGTGCGCGGGACTTTCTCGTGCCTAGTCGTTTGCATCCCGGCCAGTTCTATGCGCTGCCCCAAGCCCCTCAGCAGTTCAAACAATTGCTGATGGTTGCGGGCTTTGATCGTTATTTTCAGATTGCGCCGTGTTTTCGCGATGAAGACGCTCGTGCCGATCGTTCTCCCGGCGAGTTTTATCAGCTCGATTTCGAAATGTCGTTTGTCACCCAAGAGGATGTTTTCGATGCTATCGAGCCGGTAATTGCCGGTGTTTTCGAAGAGTTTGCCGACGGGCGCTCGGTAACAAAAACGCCGTTCCCGAGAATTCCGTTCGACGAATCGATGATGAAATACGGCAGCGACAAGCCGGACCTCAGAAATCCCTTGATTATTTCGGATGTCACCGAGGCGTTTCGCGGTTCGAATTTCGGCATTTTTGCCAAAGCGGTGGACGGTGGGTCGGTCGTGCGTGCGATCCCGGCGCCTGGCGCAGGAAGCCAGCCACGGAGCTATTTCGATAAACTGAACGATTGGGCCCGCGATGAAGGTGCGGCAGGGCTCGGATATATCGTATTCGAAAACGGCGGCGGCAAAGGGCCGATCGCGCGTAACCTCGAAGAGGAGCGCGTTGCCTCGATCCGCGAAGCGACGGGGTTAGGCGATGGCGACGCGGTCTTTTTCGCTTGCGACAAGCCGAATGGGGCGGCGCGCTTCGCCGGCATCGTCCGCGATCGCGTCGGTGCGGATCTTGAGTTGATCGAAGGGGGGCGGTTCGATTTTTGCTGGATCGTCGATTATCCCATGTACGAGCTCGACGAAACGACGGGCAAGATCGAATTCAGCCACAATCCGTTTTCGATGCCCCAAGGTGGACTTGAAGCCTTGAACTCGGACGATCCGCTCGAGATCAAGGCCTACCAGTACGATATTGTCTGCAATGGGGTTGAGTTGTCCTCGGGCGCCATTCGAAATCATCTGCCCGAAATCATGTACAAGGCATTCGAAATTGCCGGCTATGGCCCCGATGTAGTCGAAGAGCGTTTTGGCGGAATGCTGAATGCACTCAAATTCGGCGCGCCACCACACGGTGGTTCGGCACCTGGTATCGATCGCATTGTCATGCTGTTGGCAGACGAACCCAATATCCGTGAGGTGGTCGCGTTCCCGATGAACCAACAGGCACAGGACCTGATGATGGGGGCGCCGAACGAAGTTGACGAGCAGCACCTGCGTGAATTGCATTTGCGGGTAAAACTGCCTCCGGAGGAGAAGGAGTAGCGCAGGCATTAATGCTGCCATGGATCGTCCACAAGCATCTTCGAATCTGGGCTACGCGAAATCGCTGCAAATATTAGGATAGGGTGTTTCTCGTGGTCGTGAAAAACCGTGAAATGCTCTAAATTCGGCCGATGAAATTGACCATAAGCAACCATTACAGTCCATTCGCACTTGCCGCCTTGCTGATATTTTTCGGCTTCCAGGCGTCATCTGCGGTATCGGGTCCACTTGGTGCCGTGGCCGACAAAATCGCACCGCATCGGGCGGCCTATGAACTCAAGCTGGAAGAGGTCGTTTCGGGTAGCCAAATCGTCCATGCAGAAGGTTTCATGAGCTTCGATTGGCTACGCCGGTGTGACGGTTGGACCAGCGATCAACGGCTTTTCCTGGTGATCACATATCCTGAAAATCGCACCATTAAATTCAAAGCGGTGTCGGTTACCTGGGAATCCGATGATGGGCTTCGATTTCGTTTTAACATCAGCAGCGACGGCGTGGGCGATGAAGAGGAGCGAATCGTTGGCGAAGCGACATTGAAGCGGATTGGCGGGCCGGGCGAAGTCAAATACGAATCACCCAAAGGCAAGAAGGAGAAGTTGCCCGCGGGCACTGTATTTCCCACGCGCCATACGCTGCTTCTGTTGCAAAAGGCACTTAGCGGTGAGCGCTTCGATAAGCAAAAAGTCTTCGACGGTGGCGAACTAAAAGGTGTTTCTCCGGTAACTGCCATTTTCTTTCCGAAACAGGCCAAAATCGATTTGCCGAAGCCGGTCAAAGGCTATTCGCCAAAACCGGTGTTTCCTATGAAGCTTGCTTTCTTCGCGCCGTCTGGCGGCGATGCCGCGCAGGATTCGTTGCCGGAATCGGAATATAAGATTTTCTATCAGGCCAATGGGGTCGCCCCCCGGCTCCACTTGAATTTTGGCGATTTTAAATTTCGCGGCGACATGATCGGGTTCGAGCGGCTGCCGAAACCGGAATGCTAGCCCTCAGGTGCCTTTGCGGATGGCACCGCTGCCATGTTTGTCGCGGACGGCGTTGAGTGCCGTATCGAGCCTGGTGTCGCCTAATTTCATTTTGTCGAACAAGTCGGGTGGGTCGGCCTTTACCGCTTCGGTGAGATCGCCCGCACCGACTCCGATTAGCCGGTAGGCAGTGCCATTGGACTCCTTCTCCAGCAGCCCGAGTGCTGTTTCGTAAAGCAACTCGCCCCGTTGAGTTGGGCGTCCGAGCTGACGGGTGCGAGTTAAGAGTTGAAAATCGGTCCTCTTGAGTTTCAGTGTTACCGAGCCTGCAGCGTAGGACTTGTCTTTCAAGCGCCCCGCCACTTTGTGGCAAAGTGGCTGCAACTGTGCCTTAAGTTCCTCGAAAGTGTCGATATCCTCGCGGAACGTCGTTTCGGAGGAAATACTCTTGGTCTCGCTTTGGGGTTTCACTTTGCGGTCGTCCTCGCCACGCGAAAAGCGGTAAAGCCGTGTGCCGATCGAACCATAGCGGGCGACCAAATCGCGTTCATCGATTTTTTGCAATTGGCCAATTTGGGAAATTCCGTCGCGGCGAAGTTTTGACGCAAGGGCACGCCCCACACCCCAGAGCAGACCGACCGGTTTTGGCGCCAGAAATTCCAATGCGTCGCCACGGCCGAGCACCGCAAAGCCGCGCGGCTTGTCGAGATCGGAGGCGATCTTGGCAAGAAATTTGTTGTAACTGAGGCCGACGCTGGCAGTGACGCCGAGTTTCGTTTCGATGCGTTTGATCAGCTTCGCCAACGATGTTGCCGCAGGTACGCCGTGGACCCCCTCGGTACCGGTAAGATCTAGAAACGCCTCGTCTATGGATATGGGCTGAACCAGCGGCGTCAGATCCCGCATCATGGTACGGATTTCCTGACCGACTGCGCGATATTTTTCCATGTTGGGCCTTATCACCACGGCGTCCGGGCAGGCAGCCCGAGCCTTGAACATGGGCATTGCCGATTTAACGCCATAGACCCTGGCCAAGTAGCAAGCGGTCGCGACGACGCCCCGTCGACCACCGCCAATTATGACCGGCCGGTCCGCAAGCGATGGGTCGTCGCGTTTTTCCACTGCGGCGTAAAATGCATCGCAATCGATATGGGCGACTGCCAGGTCGTTAAGCTCTTCGTGGCCTACGATACGCGGCGATGCACAGTCGGGGCAGCGGGTCGGCTTGCCGCGTGCGTCCTGACTAAATGCAGCGAAACACTCCCTGCAAAGTACTGGCAGGTTTTTGTCAGCACTCATCGTCAATTTTGTCTTCTTTGTTATCCCACAGCCATGCGGCGCCACGTACGCCGCTCGAATCTCCAAATTTAGGGGGTACTAGCTTGGTATCGACCCGATCGGAGAAAACCCATCCCGCCCAGCGCGCGGGAACGGCCTCATAGAGTTCTGTAATATTCGACAATCCGCCGCCTAGTACGATGATCTCCGGGTCGAGCATGTTGATCACCGTGCTCAGCGCACGGGCCATTCGGTCGACATAGTCTTCGAGACTTCGTTTGCAATCCCCGTCTCCTTTGCCTGCGTTAGCAACGATTTCCTCCGCACTAATTCTATTGCCGAACGCGGCCTCATGCTGTGCTTCGAAGCCGGTACCGGACAAAAAAGTCTCTATCGTACCAAATTTGCCATCGGTTCCTTGTAATCCCGGAATTTCATCCGGCCTTGGCCATGGCAACGGGTTGTGGCCCCATTCGCCGGCAATAGCATTCGTTCCGGTGACAGGTTTGCCATCGATGACCAGCCCGCCGCCGCAACCGGTACCGATGATAACGCCGAAAACGACGGCGGCACCCGCAGCTGCGCCATCCTTGGCTTCGGAAACCGCGAAACAATTGGCGTCATTAACCATTTTGATCGGCCGTTTGAGGAGCTTCTCAAGGTCTTGATCGAAAGGATGGTCGTTCAACGGCGAGTTGAATGCGTTTTTGATTAGGCCTGTCGCCGGCGAAATCGTGCCCGGAATCGAAAATCCTACGGTGCAATGGGTGCCGAGTTCGTCCTCTGCGGCCGCAACCAGCTCTCCGATGGTCTCTACGGTCGCATCGTAGTCGGTTTTCGGAGTGGCGACGCGCTTTCGAAGCAGGAATTTCCCATCCGTATCGAGAGCGGCAATTTCTATTTTGGTGCCACCGACATCAACGCCAAGTCGCGGCCGGTTCATAACCTCATGCTCGAACAGAATGCCATCGTCGTCCTGTTACGAATGACCTATATTAATGAGACAATATGTAACACGTTACTACTGGACGTGTTGTGCGGTCTCGTGTTTTACACAACCATGCGAATGGCGAGTGGCGCCTGTATCGGCGTAAACGCGAAGATCGCTAAGGGAACAAGGTGTGGTCCAAGGAGCCATCAATGGCAAAGTCGATTTTGATCGTTGAAGATAACGAATTGAATATTAAGCTTTTTCACGATCTTCTCGAAGCTCAGGGGTATGAAATTTACCAGACTCGCGATGGTCTGGAAGCGCTGAAAATGGCGCGTGAACACCATCCGGATCTTATTCTGATGGATATCCAATTGCCGGAAGTATCCGGCCTCGAAGTAACGAAATGGCTCAAGGAAGACGAAACGCTGAAATCGATTCCGGTTGTCGCCGTCACCGCATTTGCGATGAAGGGCGATGAGGAGAAAGTACGCGAAGGTGGCTGCGAGGCTTATATTGCCAAGCCGATTTCGGTCAATCATTTCCTTGAGACGATTGAGAGTTTCCTGAACTGAGACGCTTATGACCGCGCGAATTCTCGTCGTTGATGATTTAGAGCCCAATGTAAAGCTGTTCGAAGCCAAACTGTCGAGCGAGTATTTTGACGTCATCACTGCGACCGACGGTCCCTCGGCCCTAGAGAAGATAGTGGACGAAGCTCCGCATATCGTTTTGCTCGATGTGATGATGCCTGGCATGGACGGCTTCGAAGTTTGCCGCAAAATTAAGGAAAATACGGCGACTGCACATATTCCGGTTGTGATGGTGACCGCACTCTCCGACGCGGCCGATCGGGTTCGCGGGCTCGAAAGCGGTGCTGATGATTTCTTGACCAAGCCGTTGAACGATCCGGCCCTATTCGCGCGGGTGCGTTCGTTGGTCCGCCTCAAGCTTTTGACCGATGAGTGGCGCATGCGTGAGCAGACCTCCGGTCAGTTTGGCGTTCTGCGCGATGGCCAGGATGCGCATGGAGAAGACGCGACGGGTGCTCGGATCTTGCTGGTCGACGATTCCGAGAACGAGCGGCTACGTCTCGCCAAACTGTTGGAAGACGACAGTCATTCGGTCGAGCTTTGCGATAGTGCCGCCGATGCCAGGAAATTGGCACAGGACAACAATTTCGATTTGATTTTGGTCGATATGTATCTGAAGGACGAGGATGCCCTACGGTTCTGCTCGAACTTGCGATCCATGGAAGCAACGCGTCAGGTTCCTATTTTGATGATGCTCGACCAGAACGATGTCGACAGCTTTGCCAAAGCGTTCGATCTCGGCATTAACGATCATATCGCCAAGCCGGTCGATCCCAACGAGTTGCGCGCCCGCACGCGGACGCAAATTCGGCGCAAACGGTATCAAGACCGCATGCGGCAAAACTATGAGGAAAGCCTGCAGCTGGCGCTGACGGACAGTCTTACCGGTTTGTACAATCGACGCTATCTGTCGGCCCATCTGGAAGGTCAGTTGCAGCGCGCCGAGACCAGCGGCAAAATTCTGTCGCTGTTGATGTTCGATATCGATCACTTCAAGGAAGTCAACGATACCTTCGGCCATGCCGCCGGCGACGACGTGCTTTGCGAACTTGCCCGGCGCGCGGAACAGAACGTGCGTAGCTTCGACACGGTTGCCCGCTATGGCGGTGAGGAATTCGTCGTCGTCATGCCCGATACCGAAATGGAGGTCGCTCAAACCGTGGCCGAGCGTCTTAGGGTCGATCTTGCAGCAACGCCATACGCGCTGAAAAGTGTCGATGAAGAACGATCTGTTACCGTGAGTGTCGGCGTGGCAGCCGTCGAAAACGGCGATTATAACGCCCGGGATTTGTTGGAAAGGGCGGATAAAGCGTTGTACGAGGCCAAATCGTTGGGGCGGAATCGGGTCGTCGTTCACAAAAGCGGTGAGCTGCAGGAGTTGACGCCGTCGGTGCCGTTGCGCGCGGCAGGGGAAAGCTAAACACCTGAACATAAAAAAAGCCGCCAGAAGGGCGGCCTTTCGGTCTACGAGTGGGGCGGGCGGCTTATTTGATGCGCCCTTCTTTGAAGAGAACATGCTTGCGCGCGACCGGATCATACTTGCGGAATTCCAGCTTTTCAGTCTGCGTGCGCGGATTCTTCTTGGTCACGTAGTAGTAACCCGTGTTCGCCGTACTCTCGAGTTTGACCAATATAGTCGCCGACTTTGCCATTGTTCCGTTCCTATTCGCTCACGAGGTTTCTCTTAATTCTGCGTCGCACGGGATACGCCTCTGCATAGGCGGCGTCAAGCCCATATATCCTTAATCTTATGGTTTATTCTTCGTGCCAAATGCGGTTGTGATCCATATCTGCACTGAAAAACATGATCTTACGGTTTGCATCCGGCTCAGGCTTGGCGCGCCAATATTGCTGAGCCTGTTCGATTACGATGCCGGTAATACCGGCGATTTTCATATTCGGCAGATCGTTGAGTGGAACCCAGCGGATTTCTTCCAACTCGGAAGTTTGCCATATTTCTCCGCTGGCTTGGGCGCCATCGACGATAAAAAACCGAGTATTGAACCGGATTGGCTGATATTCGGGGGTGCAGGCACGCATGAAATAATCGAGCGCAGCAAAATCGGGTGCTAGTCCTGCATTGCGATAAGCGGTCTCTGCCTCGCAGTCGCCAGCGCCGCTATGCTCGCCTTCGCGCCCAACGATCAATCCCGTTTCCTCGCGCATTTCCCTGAGCGCAGTCCACGCCAGGGCTTTGGCGAGATCGGGTTCGGCGGTGCGGTTCAGTCGAGCGATAACGTCGTCACGTAATGCGTGCGGGCTTTCGATCTTAAAATCGTCATCTTCTACTGCACCGCCTGGGAAAACCCAGACATCGGGCATAAAGCGCGCCGTACTCGGGCGGCGTCCCACCAATACCTCTGGGTCGTCATCTTTGCCGCGAGCCACGACGATACTCGCGGCATTACGTGGCGTTGCGGGTTTTTTCGGAGAGTCTTTTTTTTCAGTCACAATTCTTTTCCAAGTTAAAAATCAACTGCCGGAAGGAACGCGCGCTAGATTGGCTGCACGTGCATAACGGTCCTGGGCACGCAACATAAGCTCAGCGACGCGTCTGTCGAGGCCTATGTCGCGATTTGGCCGCCAGGGGCAAAGCTTCTTGATGCGGCGCTGCTGGCGCGGATCTCGAAAATCCGCAGCGCGCCGGAGCCGCAAAAGGGTGCGTGAGCGCTCGAAATCGCCCTTTTGGAATTGCTTGATAATCAGTTGCGCGTTGGATTTACCCGCCGTGCAGACGGTGGGTATGACCCCCAGTTTCTGCAAAGCATAGCCGGAGGGGGCGACAATCAGCGCCCAGGTCAAAATAAACTCACCATCGTTCGGAAGTCTTAGGACGGTCTGCACAGTGCCTTTGCCGAAACTGGAAGAGCCTATAACCACGGCGCGTCCATTATCCTGTAGCGCGGCGGCAAGAATCTCCGCCGCCGATGCGGTCGCACCATTGATCAGGACCGCGATTGGGAGGCCTTCGAGAATATCACCGGGCGTTGCCTGAAAATCCTGCAAACTATTCTTATGTCGTCCCTTTGTGGCGATGATCTGACCGCCCTGAAGAAATAGATTAGCGATATCTACCGCTTGATCCAACAGGCCGCCGGGATTGTTACGGAGATCTAGCACGATTCCCCGCATTTTTTTCCCGTGTCGCAGTTGGGCTTTCGATAGCGCGCGCTCAAGCGCTGAAGCGGTATCGCGGTTGAAGCCGTTAATGCGAAATACGCCAATTCCCTTGTGATAGCTGTCGAACACCGTCTTGGCGGTGATCCGGGCGCGCTCCAGGAGGTAGCGCTGAGCTGCCGACTGACCTGGCCGCAAAATGCGGACAGATACAGGAACATTGACTGGGCCGCGGATCAGATCGCGGATTTTTGCCACAGAAAAGCCGGCTACCGCCGAATCTCCGATGGTTATGATGATATCGCCAACCTTTAGCTTTGATTTCTCCGCGGGTAGGCCGGGAGCGAGCTTGAGAATGGTCGCGCCTTTTGGATGAGCCTTGAGGGAGACGCCAATGCCGCCAAAACCTTGCCTTTTTATTCGATTGGCCGCGGCTTTCTTCGCGGAAGCGTATCGCGAATAGGGGTCTAGTTTGCGCGACACGTTGTTGAAAACCGCGTTAAAAATTTTCTCGTTCTGCGCATGCTCGAGCGCCACTGAGACTCCTGCCGCTCGCTCAAGTGCAGTGACGAAGTAGGCGGCCCACCCATTTGGATCGTTAGGGGTTTTCGCGGAATAAACGTTGGCTGCGCCGATAGACAGACGAGTTTCCCCATCGCCTTCGCGAATAAACAGACCGGGCTCGATTTGACGCAAGCCTTCAAGCCCGGCTACTGCAAGGTGAGTCATGTCCGGCGCATCGAGATAAACCTTATCGATATCCGACAGGCCGGCGGCAAACATACGAAGTCGGGAGTTTTCCGAATCTTCGGACTGCACGGGTAGATTGGGCACGCAGGCCGCTGTCAGAAGCGATAATGTGATTGCCCCGGTAGCAAGAAGTCGGAAGGAATTTCGACGGACCGAATTCGCGAGCAAAACAGTCATTATCCTTTCGTTACCGCGTCGATTGGGCGGTACTTTTGCAAAGTTACAAATGACGATGGGTGCGGAACTCTTTAGCGTGATTCCCCTACGGCGGCAAATCTTCAGCGCCGCCGGCGGCGTGGTCGACGAGATTTGCGTCCGCGGTTTCGTCCCGCAGGCGCTTTGGTGCCGCCGGAAACCAGCCGGAAGGTCAAACTGCCGGTGGTCGGTGACGCATCCGCCAATTCCACGCTCAGAGCCTCGCCGAGCCGGAATTGGAGGCCAAATCGCTCGCCTGTCATGGAAAATCCGGTTTCATCCACTTCATACCAATCGTCTGGCAGCGTGCGGATAGGTAGTAGTCCTTCAGCGCCGGTATCATTCAGTCGGACGAACAAACCGTGTCGGGTAATGCCGGTGATTCGTCCTTCGAAAGTTGCACCAACGCGATTGGCAATGAATCCGGCGACGAGTCGCTCACGGACTTCGCGTTCGACCGTCATTGCACGCCGCTCAGCAGTGGAAATTTCCTCGCCGATGGGTTCGAAACTCTTAGCCTTGTCCGGGGACAAGCCGTCTTTGCCGAGGCCAAGTGCGGAAATTAACGCGCGGTGGACCAAGATGTCCGCATAGCGCCGAATTGGTGATGTGAAATGACAATAGGTGGAAAGGGCGAGCCCGAAATGGCCAAGCCGGGCCGGGCCGTACACCGCTTGGCTTTGGCTGCGCAAAATTATCTCGCTCACCAACGGGGCGATTTCCTTCTCCGTGGCCTGTTTCAGAATGCCGGCGAAAAGACTTGAGGTTAAGCGGCCGCTTTTGGCCAATTTTAGGCCGAGCCCATCCAGTGCTTCGCCAAGGGCTTCGATTTTTTCTGCTGCAGGTGGCTCGTGAATTCGATACATCACCGGTGCGGATTTTTCTTCAAGCGTTTGGGCTGCGGCTACGTTTGCCGCAATCATGAACTCTTCGATCAGGCGGTGGCTATCGAGGCGTTCTCGCACTGTGATTGCGTGAACTTGTCCGTCTTCGCCAAACTGGATGTGCCTTTCAGGGATTTCTAGATCGAGCGTGCCACGTTTTTGCCGGGCTCGATCTAGCGCGGCAAACGCGCCGTAGAGTGGCCGGATTACATCTTCGGTCAAGGGGCTAGCTGTTTCATCCGGTATGCCGTCATAGGCGGCTTGAAC
>DLVK01000489.1:0-6197 GCA_003444235.1 Rhodospirillaceae bacterium | reverse complement strand
TTGATTTTCATCTTTTATTTTTCTCCTCATGGGAAAAGATTCCGCACCATGGGAGAGATACCGAAGCGCGGTGAAGCTTTGAAATATTTTTTTATTATGTCTGTAATACCTTTTGGTAATAACGAATTTGGTCAATTTCAAAGGATTCACCGGCATGGAAATGCAACAGACACGGTATTTTCTGGCAGTATGTGAGACCCTCAATTTCACCCGCGCGGCGGAGAATTGTGCGGTTTCGCAACCGGCCCTGACGCGGGCAATCAAGAAACTGGAAGAAGAGCTTGGCGAGCCGCTGCTGCTGCGTGACAAGCGGCATGTATCCCTCACGCCGTTCGGGGAAATGATCCGCAATCAGCTGAGGAAGGTGGATGAGGCTTGGCGCGATACGTTGGCGAGCGCAAAAGCGTTTCAGGGATTAGAACGATCGGTACTGAATCTCGGCATTATGTGCACCGTGGGACCTGCGATGGTGATGAACTTTCTAAATTGTTTTAGGGAGGCCAATCCCGGCATCGCGCTCAACATTAAGAATATGGATGTCGATGAATTGGATTCCGGACTTATCTCCGGTGCGGTGGAAATTGGTTTATTCGGCCTGATCGACAGTATGGATAGCCGCTTTAGTGTTCATCGTCTTTACTCGGAACCCCTGGTTGCCGTGTTTATGCCGGGACACCGATTTGGTCGGATGAAGAAGGTTCCTTTTGATGCATTGGATGGGGAAAACTATGTAGACCGCCTTAACTGCGAGTTCCGAGATGCACTCGCGGATCTGATCGAGAAGCGGGGGATGCAGTTCGAAATTCCGTACGTCAGCGAACGCGAAGACTGGATTCAGGAAATGGTAGCCGCAGGGATCGGCATTTCGATTATGCCGAAATACTCGGTAACCCTGCCAAGTCTGCAGTGCCGTCCCATCGTTAAGCCAGTCGTCGAGCGAGAGGTTGCGTTAGTCACACTGGCGGATCGAAAGTTATCGGCTGGATCTGAAGCATTCCTAGCCTCGGCCAGGGGATTCGTTTGGCCAAAGCCCTAATCCTCAATATCCGGTTTCCCAATCGATCCTATTGATCATGGGTTGGCCATCAAGAAGGGCACGGAGGTTTTTGCAGAACACGTCGGTATGCCGTCTTAGGCTGACGTCGGATTTCCCGGAACAGTGGGGCGTAATCAAGATCTTGGGATGTTGCCAAAGGCGTTCGGACGGCGGGTGTTCGAACTCACCCACATAGCAATCGAGTGCCGCTCCTCTCAGGTGGCCGCTATCGAGGGCGTTCAGCATTGCGTCTTCGTCAACGATTTCACCGCGCGCGATATTGCTGATCACGCCATCCGGCTTCATCGCGGCGAAAGCTGCTTCGTCCATGATTCCGTCGGTCTCGGGCGTCCATTGGCAGCAAACGGCAACGAAATGACTTTCGGAAAGCAGTTCCTGAAGTCCATCGGGCGGACGTATCTCGGCAAACCCCTCGGGCAAGTCGCTGTTCGGTTGGCGTTTAGTGCCTACCGCGCGCATCCCTAGCCCTGCAGCAAGCCGGCCCACATGGGCGCCAATCCCACCCGCCCCGATTACGCAGAGAGTTTTATCTTGCAAAAGCAGTGACGTGTAATCGGGCTTGTGAAATTGGCCGTTTGCCCGGTCCCGGACGGCGAAATGGGCCGATTTAGCGAAATAGAGTAGGCCCCCGATAGCGAATTCGGCAATCCCTAGTGTGTTCCCGTAACCACGCGACGTGGTGACGATTACGTCGCTCCGCCAGAGGTCGCTTTTAATCAGATTGTTCGCTCCGGCGGGTTGTTGGTGAAACCATTTGAGATTGGGTGTGCGAGAGCGGAGGTCTGTCGGATAAGGCCATCCGGCGAATACTATTTCAGCCTCCGCCAACAGTGCGTCCCGTTCGTCCCGCGTGCCGTGCCCGTGAGCATCCGGCGGCAGGTAGGATTCGGTACAGAAGGCCGGCCAAGAGTCGCGAAACTCACCATCGAACCAACCCGGAGCCATAGTCAATTCTATCGACGGATCGATTGCTCTAATTTTCGCCTGTTCGTCATCCGACAGTGCAATGATCGAAAGGATTTTCATTTGCGCCTGGCTATACTGTTTATTTCCAGGTGAATTATCTATTTTGTCTGCTGCAAAGCAAAGCCGCTTCCATGAATTAGGACGGCAGCATGTAACGAATTTAGGAGACCGTTATGTCGGCAAGCTCAATTTTCAAACAAATGGTCGAAGAACGTCCGTTGGTTTCTGTTATGGCCGCACACAATCCGTTGACTGCGCGCTTGGTCGAAGAAGCCGGTTTCGACGCGATTTGGGCAAGTGGCTTCGAATTGTCCGCCTCGCTCGGTATTCCGGATGCGAGTATTTTCACCATGACCGAGCAAGTTGAGAATGTCCGCAATATGTCGGGGGCGATCGACATCCCGATCGTAGCGGATATCGACACCGGCTACGGCAATGCGATCAACGTGATCCACGCGATCGAGGCCATCGAAGGAGCGGGCGCGGCGCTTGCGGTGATGGAAGACAAGAACTTCCCCAAGGACACCAGCTTGCTGGAAGGCGGCCGTCAGGACTTGCTCCGGATCGAGGAGTTTCAGGGCAAAATCGAGGCGGCGGTGGCGCAGCGAAAAGATCCTGATTTTATGATCGTTGCCCGGATCGAGGCCTTGATCGCCGGGCAAGGGCAGGAGGAGGCGTTGAAGCGCGGCCATGCCTACGAAGAAGCGGGAGCGGACGCGATCTTGATCCACTCGAAATCGAAGACGCCGGACGAGATCGTGGAATTTGCTCAGCGTTGGGACGGGGGTGTGCCCATCGTCATCGTACCGACGGTTTATCCGCAATTGACCGAAGAGCGCATTCGGGAACTCGGCAACATCAAGGTGGTGATTTACGGCAATCATTGCGTCCGCGGCATCGTTACCGCGTTGCGCGATGTCTTCGCTCAAATTCGGGCCGATGGCGGCATCGAAGAGGTGGACAAAAAGATTGTCTCCGTCGAGGAGATTTTCGACCTGCAAAATGTCAGCGGCATGAAGGAGAACGAAAAGAGGTACCTGAGATGAGCGCGCCGGTTTTCGCCTGCATCGGTTATGGAGAGGTTGGGCGAACATTCGCTGAGGCGCTGGCGGAAAGTGGAGCCGAGGTACGAAGCTACGACACGAAATTCTCGCCCGGCGGCGAGGGTGCAGCGTTGGCGCCGATAGAAGACGATAACCGCATCACGACCGGATCGCTCGATACGGTGCTCGAGGGTGCCGACCTTATTCTCTCGATGGTCACGACCAGTGTTGCCGGCCAAGTAGCTGCCGATTGCGCGGCGTATCTGTCCGAAGGCCAAACCTTTATCGATATGAACTCCACCCATCCGGACGTGAAGCGCGCGCTTCAACCGGTTATTGAGCCCACAGGTGCGGTATTGATCGAAGCGGCGGTCTTGGGGCTGATTGCCGCGACCGGTGCCCGCACGCGCACCTTGTTGACCGGTCCCGGGGCCGAAAAAACGGCCGAAATCCTCAACGAACATGGGTTCCATTGTGAATCCTACGAGGGCGAAATCGGCTCGGCCTCCACATTCAAGCTCCTTCGCAGCGTGTTTTCGAAGGGTGTCGAAGCGGTTTTGCTGGAAACCATGCTGGCCGCGCGGAAAGCGGGGCTTGAAGAAGATGTGCGTGCGGAAATCCGTGGGAGTTTCGAACAAGTCCCGTTTCACGATATGGCGGAAAGTTGGATGAAATCGCACGCCGCGGCATGCCGGCGCAGACGGGACGAAATGATTCAAGTGACCGAGATGTTGGAGGGCATGAGTGTAGCCCCGGTCATGACCCGTGCAACGACGGCACTCTTCGACCGTTCGTGCGATATCGAACTGGATCAGGCTTTTGCGGAGCCGCCCGAAGACAGTGATGCGGTGCTATCGGTAATAGAGGACGGAACCTAGTTCCGGGATTTAACCTCGTCCATGAAGCGGTCTCGAATGCTGACCGGATGGGTCAAAATATTCGGCACCGGCACGTTACCGCTTTCGCATTTACAGACAATGATGGTCATTTCGTCGCCGGCGAGGGCCTTTTTGACCTCGTCGGCAGCTTCTTCGCCTTGGCATTCGACGACATTGTCGCAGCCGCAGGCCTCGGCGACCTTGGCGAGTGAGGTTTTCTTACCGGCATAAGTTGGCTGATCGCCCGTCGAGCCGTAGGACCCATTATCGATAATCAGCAGAGTTAGGTTGTCTGCCGGATTATTGGCGATTGTCGCCAGCGTGCCGAAGTTGGTCAGCACAGAGCCGTCGCCGTCGATCGCCAACACTTTGGCCTCTTGGGTCAACGCGAGGCCGAGGCCGATTGACGAACACAGCCCCATC
Source organism: Rhodospirillaceae bacterium (assembly GCA_003444235.1). Taxonomy (GTDB): domain Bacteria; phylum Pseudomonadota; class Alphaproteobacteria; order UBA8366; family UBA8366; genus UBA8366. Next base: position 1,830 of record DLVK01000489.1, on the reverse strand, counting down.
GTGCCCAGCATGTAAAAATTGGTCGGCTGGTCGTCGTGCATGAAAAGCTCTTGCGACGGCAGGCCGATATTGCAGATCACCAGCTCGTCGGTGATGACCGGGATCAGGGATTCGGTAACTTCGCTGCGGATCATTGTGCGGAACTCCAGAAGCTGGCATCGGTCAGAATGGCCGTCGGTTTGCTGGCCATGAAGGTGTGATTGAGAACATCACCGAATTCCTCGATCTGATCGGCATGGTGAAAGTGATAGGTGGGGATATTCATTTGCTGCAGGATCGGTTTGGTATGCATTGCCATTTCGACCTGGCAGGCAACTTTTTCTCCGACTTCACCGCGATAGCTGATCAGCATCGGCAGTGGCATTTGGTAATACTGAATGAGGGCTGCCAGCGAATTGACCGTAACGCCGATGGCGGTGTTCTGCATGATGATGCAAGGCCGCGTGCCACCCAAGAAAGCGCCGGCGCAAAGCCCCATACCTTCCGCTTCATGATTGCAGGGTACGTGGCGAATGCGGTTGCTCTGATCGACCGCCTCAATCACGCCCGCCAACTGCTTGCAGGGCACGGTGGTGACGAAGCCGATATCGTTGTCGATAAAATCTTGAACGATGCGTTCGTTGATATCCATGAGAGTTTCCACCCGTTGAGATTTTACGCCGCACTGATACGGCAGTTTCGCGCCTTATATACACGCGGTGGCGCGGAGCGGCAAATCGTGGGTCGCTATGGGGCCGCTGGAATACGGAGTGGGTTTGGCTGCATAGCGGTGACGAGGGTTAGAGGGCTTTGACTCAGAGTGTGAATCTGTTGACTATGTCACCGAATAGATGCCCGGCGGCCGCAGAAGATCGGGACGAGTAACACAGATGTTGGGGAGAAGCCGTGGCTGATTTGAGGGGATTTGTACCGGTTACCAAAATTTTGGCGGCAATGGCGTTATCGTTGTTTGCCGCCGTTGCCACGCCGGTTTTTGCGCAGAACGGCAATCAGAGTTTTCAATTTACGGCTCCCGGAGAAAATTTTGAAAACGCATTGCCGAACTGGAATACGGTGCCATTAGGTGGTGGTGGCGGGGTTGGTAATTACGATCAGTACTTTGGTGAGAATCCGATCACGGTGCATAAAGATGCGATAAAACATTTCTGTAAGCGTTTGAAGAATCTAAAAGAAGAGCTTGCGAGCCAGGAAAAGGCGAAATCGATTGCACAGAATTATGTGGACGCGTTCGCCCGTACCGGTGGCGATCCCGACCGTTCAGTTTCATATAATTGGCGGTGGCAAAACCGTTTGGAAAAAATCGACAGGTCGATCAAAAAACTCAAAGACGACATTAAAAGTGCGAACAAGAGCAAAAAAGAAGCTCAAGAAGAACTCGCCCGAACGGTCGAGGAGGCGAAAAAGGCAAAGCCGAAAAGAGGGCAGGTAAGCACCCCGGGCGGGGCCAAAAAAGCGCGACGTGACATCGCTGAATTACTGGAGAAATGGAAGAAAACCACTGCGGGTGTCCGGAACGTCATCAAAGAAACAAAAAAATAGAAAAGGATACCGCTGCTGCCAGAAATGACCTTGATAGCGTATTGAATGACCCCAATTGGCCGAAATTCACCGCTGAGGTGGATACCTTGCGGGTCAAACACAAACAATGTCGCCGCTTCAGGAGTATTCACCCAGAAGGTTTCAAGCGCTGCATGGCCGGTTTGCCCCCGAAACCTTGGCTCGCGGTGGATATCGGCGTTGAAGGTAACTTCACCAAAGGCCCGGATATAGATTTTGGACGTACGACGCCCGGCGCACTCGGCGAGACCTATTCGACCTTCGACCGGGAAG